>SUTG01000065.1 GCA_015063035.1 Methanobrevibacter olleyae | reverse complement strand
CATGATAACTAAAGTTAAACCAATAATAAAGGCAATAATATTAAATAAGAAACTCAGAGCACTAATCACGTTGAAGAACGTGAAACAACTGATGATACTAGTAAATGAAGCAGGACCATACCTTGACCATCTGGAAAGAAAGGGATACATTAAAGGTGCCTGGAGAAACGGAAAAAAAATCCGGCTCCTTAAAACATTAAACCAAAAGATTATAACAAAAATATAACTCCCAAAAAGTGTACACCTCAAACCTCCAACTTAATTTTTTTTAATAATTTTCACCTATTTTTTAATTAAATAAGTTTAATAAAGTTAAACCTAAATAATAATTAAGACAAAAATAATTTTAGCAAATAAATAACAATAGTGATGTAGATGTATGAACTCCACCATTTAATAGAGAAACTACAAGAAAGAAGAGCCGAATTTGAATATCGCTATACAGAAGAAGATGATTTGGTTAAAGTTAAGGAATCCTTAAACAAAAGACTATTAATCTTACGAGAAAAAATGCTGGAAGATCCTACCAATGAAGCAGTAGCATTGGAATTTGGATTCTGTTACGAAGAAGTTGAAAGAATCACCAAAAGACTGGAATACTTCCGAGAAAAATATGCAACCAAAGAAGCAAAAAAGGAAAAATATGAAACATTAATTAAATACAACATACAGGAACTATATTCCTACATAGATTTCATGAAACAATTCAAAATAGATGAAAAACTTTATCAGGCAATGGAAAATAGCCTAACATCCCTAGACAAAAATATAACAATACTGCATGATTTAAATGAAGAGGATGAAGAATAGATTTTTCAAATAGTAAATAGCAGCAATTGATTGACTTTAACCCCCAACATTAATTTTTATCTTGACTATTTTTTACATTAAATAATTTAATAACCAAAAAATAATATAAAAAGATATATGGAAGAAAGAAAGATACACCAGATAAATACACTAAACAGCATCATTGAAATTTTAGAAAAAAATCTGAAGATTAGTAAAACTAATTTTAATCAAAAAATTAATCTATACGGAATAATAAACTACTCCAGAACACAGTACTTTCCGGAACTGTCATCTTACATTACGGGAAATGAAGAATACTCGGATATCTTCTTCAATTATACAAGCATTGAATCAATGATACTGGACATATTTTCAGTAATTGAAAGTGAGCTTGTGCTGGTATTGGAGGAAAGTCTTGAATACGATTCTAATAAAATGGAAGAACTGCTGAACTTTTCCATCAAATTGCTTAGGATACTGCTTCAGATACTTAATACAAAATATGAAATAATAAACAATAAAATCAGTGACAAGGAATACCAAAAACTCAACAGTGAATCCTCAGACAGAATATTCAAATTACAGAACGGATTCTACACATTGGTATATGATGAAAAGATTGATAGAAGAATACAATGAGGTGTTGAAAATGCAGATAGACATGAAAAGATTCGGATTCGGATTTATGAGGCTACCATACAAAAAGGATAATCCTTCCTCCATAGATTTTGATGAAGTGAATATGATGGTTGACCGATACATTGAATCTGGGGGAAACTACTTCGATACAGGATTCTCATATCTTGGTGGAAAAAGTGAAACATCACTTCGCGAATGTGTAGTAAAAAGATATCCGAGAGATAGAATATTGATTGCAGACAAAATGCCTGTTTATGAAATGAGTAATGATGATGACCCCTATGAAATATTTCAAACTCAACTGGAAAGGTGTGGTGTAGACTACTTTGACTACTATCTGGTACATGATCCTGAAAACAAGTACTATGAGGGAATATGTAATGATTTGGATATTTTCAATATTCTGAATGAATTTAAGGAAGAAGGAAAGATAAGAAAACTTGGGATGAGCCTGCATGACACACCGGAAGTACTTGACAAAATTCTGACAGAACATCCTGAAATGGAATTCGTACAGTTGCAGATTAACTACGATGACTGGAACAGCAGCAGAGTACAAGCACAAGCCAATTATGAAGTATGCCTAAAACACGAAAAACCTGTATTCATCATGGAACCCATACAAGGTGGAAAACTGGCAAATGTTAACGAAAAAGTACTGAAAGTATTTAACCAGTATGATGAAAGAAGCCCTGCACAATGGGCGCTATCATTTGTTTTTAACCTGAAAAATGTAGATATGATACTAAGTGGAATGCACAGTTTGAAAGATGTTGAAGAAAATACAACATTCGTTAAAGAATTTGATAAGCTAAATGTTGAAGAGGTGCATATAATTAACAAGGCAAGAGATATAATGCAGAACGATACTGAGATAGATTGCAGGTACTGCAACTACTGCAAGGAAAAATGTACTCAAAAAATACCAATATCAACATATTTCCAATTATATAATAAAAGCAAGCAAAGCCTAAATATAGATGAAGATACTTTTGAAGTATATGATAACCTGGTAAATGAGCATCCTAAGGCATCAGACTGCATAAAATGTGGAAAATGTGAAGAAGCATGTCCACAACACCTAAAAATTAGGAAGGAACTGGAAAAGGTTGCATTGCTCTTTGAATAGGAATTTTGATTTATGACAAATCTTATATTTTTAGACTAACTTTGAATCTTCCAACATATAATTAATTACCAAATATTGGAAGCTAAAAAAATGAGTGAAAACAGAAAAGTCAAAATGACAATAAAAATAGATCAAAGCGTAAAAGAAAAGATAAACAAATACAGAAACTATGGATATAATCCTGCAGAAATAATAACGATGGGAATAATACTATTGGAAGATTCAAAGAATTTTGAACTACTGTTGGGAAACAGAAAACTTGAAGAAAAAACAACCAAAGAAATGATTAAACTCAAAAAATCAATAGAAAAACTCAACAAAAGAATCGATAAAATAAAATACAATAACGACAACTGCAAAGTACAGGAAATCATAAGACAAATAACTGAAGATGAGATAATTCCAAGAGAACAGATAGTTCACTACTGTCATGTTAAACCTGAAAAACTGGAAAAATAATACTTTGAAAATATATCTGAAGATACAGGAATACCTGTGGAAATCATAATGAATGAACTGGTAAACAAGTATACTCAGACCTACTTGGAGGATTTGAATATTTGGGTTGAAAAATAAAGGTTATTGTAATATGTTAAACAGATTACTATTTTAATTATTTTTATATTTTTCATTTAAATAGTCCTTATTCAACGCAAAAGCTACTTTTGTAGTATCTCCTTCATTCTTAAATAATGTATCGTAAGATCTTTTTCCTTTATCTGTTTTAGGTAAAATTTCTAGTATTTGACCTTCAAAAGACTTTGGAGTGGGCAATAATTTAATGTAATCCTCAATATCTTCACCCAACTCTTGTTTTTTATATTTTTCAATTGCATCTTTAACCATATTATATGTTTTTTCCATAGAGTCTAAATCTTTATCAGTAAATGAAAATTGTATTACATCCTGAAGAATTCCAGTACCATTTTTAGAATTTGATTTTTCAAAATGATATCTAATATTTATTATTGAAATCTCTTCAAAATAATGTTTCCAATCTGAATCATCCCATTTTTCATTAAATTCAGAAATCGTCAAATTTCTAAATGACATCCTTTCTTTAGCTCTATTATCACCAAAAATAGGACTATTTTTAATTATATATGTAGAATATTTAAACATATCATCGATATTTTTTAATTCACTATCTTTACCAATTAATCTATCGGAAATAATTTTATTTAGATTTTTAGGTTTTGTTTTTAAATCTACGTTTAATTCTTCAATAATCTCAAATTGAGTTTTGTTATAATAAGGTTTTAATTTACTTTCAACATATTCTAAAACTGATTTATAATTATAAACTTTTTGTTCATTATTAAGTACAAACTTATTATTGATTAATTCATTTAATATCAATGTCATGTAACTATTTTTTAAACAAAATGCTCTGCTTGGAGCAGGTATATCTGAATATGGTTGAGGACGAGTATCTGAACCTGTTCTACCTTTTCGACAAGCACCCAAATAAGTTGTATCACCTTCAGATAATTCATGTGCCTTTCCTTCCAATACTTTTTTTCTAATAATATTATAATCATGTTCTATAATTTTTTTATCACGTAATAATGAATATAATAAAATATATTTAAATTTATAATCTCTACAGTTTATTCCTTTAATATAATGATACCAAAGAATTAATATTAACTGATTTTTCTCTAATAAATGACTTTCTTCAAATGTTTCTTTGGCAACATCCATAAAATTAATCATAGATAATACCATTCGTTCTTTAGCTTTATATCCATTTTTAGTTTCAACAATTCCTGTAATTTTTAATTCCACACCCAAATCTTCAAAATCAGCTGCAGGATTATTATTTTGAGGATAATGAAAAAATTCAGTTTCAACAAGATTTCCTAAAACACCTTTCTTTCTTTTCATAGGAGAACCATCTAACTTTTCATTATCATCAGCAACATCATTTATTGATTTTCCTATAATTTTCTTAGAATACTCCATTAATTCTTCAATTGTTTTAAATCCCATAAGACCACATTTAAAACTTCTCAATACTCCTTAAATTTATATATAATTTACAGATATAAATAATTATATAAAATATGGGAGCTTTATACAATGGAATTAACTGTTGCTGAATTATTTGCCGGTGTAGGTGGTTTTAGATGTGGCTTAAACAAAGTTAAACTTATGAATGATAAAGTAATTGAAGACAATACCTGGGATTTCGTATATGCTAATCAATGGGAACCATCAACTAAGACACAACCTGCCTTTGAATGTTATATCCAACGTTTTGGAATTTCCGAAAATCATCAAAATATTGATATAAACTTAGTAAATAAAGAAAAAATACCCAATCATAATCTACTTGTAGGTGGTTTCCCTTGTCAAGATTATAGTGTTGCACGAACTAAATCTAATGAAAAAGGGATAGAAGGTGTAAAAGGAGTTTTATGGTGGGATATTGTTGACACTATAGAAGCTAAAAAACCACCATTTTTATTACTTGAAAATGTCGATAGATTATTACGATCTCCTTCAAATCAAAGAGGTAAAGATTTTGGAATTATGTTACGATCTTTAGCCGATAATGATTATTGTGTTCAATGGCGTGTAATAAATGCTGCAGATTATGGTTTTCCACAAAAACGTAGGAGAATATTCATATTTGCATACAAGAAATCTACAAATTACTATAAAAAAATATCAAAATATAACAATTCAGAAATAATATTCAATGAAGGTTTATTTGCAAAAAGTTTCCCAATAAAAAACAAAATATTAGAAAAATCAAAAGGAATAATCAATAAAGAAAAATATACTGATTTAGTAGATGTCAGTGACAATTTTGAATTACATTTTTATAATTCAGGGATAATGAATGATGGAGTTATTTATTCAGTTAAAACAGAACCCATTATTTCAGAAATAACACCTTTAAAAAACATTTTAGAAGATGGAAATATCGATGAAAAATATTTCTTAAATGAAGAAAAATTGGAAAAATTTAAATATCTAAAAGGTAAAAAAAGAATTGAAAGAACAAGCAAAACAGGACGTAAATATATTTTTTCAGAAGGTTCTATACCATTTCCTGAAAACTTAGATGTTCCGGCTAGAACCATGTTAACTAGTGAAAGTACTACAAATAGAAGTTCCCATATTGTTAAAGATAAAAAAACAGGAAAATTAAGAACATTAACTCCCATTGAAGCAGAACGCTTAAATATGTTTCCAGATAATTGGACTAAAATTGAAGATAAAAGTATGACTGAAAGACGTAGATATTTTATGATGGGAAATGCACTTGTAGTTGGTATCATAGAACATTTAGGTGAATATCTTAAAGAAATATTCGAAAACGAGGATTAAAAACATGAACAATAAAGAACTAAAAGAATTTATAGAAGATATGGAATATTGCATGGATAACGATTTTCGCAGAACATTTGAATCATCTGAACTTTACACTTTCTTTAAAAGATTGATGGATATTGTTTTACGTGATGATGAATCGTTAGATGCAGACATTGTTAGAAGATTGGATATTCTTACAGATAACATAGACCAGTTTGATTTTCCTGAAGCCAAGAAAAATATTGATGATTTGAAGAAAATATTGTAGGTGAGATTTAATGTCAAACACAAAGAGGTCTCTTGTTAAGGGTGATGTTTCTAAAGAGGTTATTCCATTTGATAATGGCAGTCATGCCGTTATTGAATACCTAAAGGACAAGAATTCAGAGCCTTCAGATGAATTCGGCAGATTTACTGCCAAGTTCAGACGTGTTACCTTACATGGAAAGCTTGGTGTTTTATCTGAAAGGGTTGAACTTAATCCATTCTACGATAAAGAAGCTGCCAAACTGAATGACAAGTGGCAGAAGGAATATTCTTTGGAAATTATTCATCAGGGATTATCGTTGAAAGAGATTAAGAAAAAGGTCGAAAATGGAGAGTCCTATCTGGTTATTATCTGGAAGAAGGGCTGTGCACCTTTACCTGTAGATTTGGGTTTTCACAAGAAGATTACATTATCCCTGATTGATAATGCAGGTAGTGTTGAAGACTTGACGTTTAACGTAATCAACATTGTTCGCAGCATGAAGGGGTGATTTTATGCACAAGGTTACATATGTTTTATTGTTGTCTCTGATGCTTGCTTCCTGTGTTAGTGCTGTGGACACTAGTCTAGATGAGTACACTGATTTTATGCCTGAAAATTTTGTTTTTGAGTATAATGATCATAACAGTACAACCTATGAGGGTGATAGTGGTTTGCGAGTTGCTTACGTGAATAATGCTTTTGATAACAATTCCTATTTTGTTCCTACTGAATACGTTCGTGGCATTGCCTATGCAACAAAGGGTACATTTAAGTTTAGTGAGCCTATCCTCTTCTGTCATGGCCCCCTAAGAGAATGGGATGGAATGTATGTTGCCACTAAATTCAAGTTCAAGAATGGTACTGTAATTCCTTATCTTGGCATTGAAAAGAATGATTTGACCAATGAACAGAAGAAGTATTTTGATGATTATAAAACCCAGCGTTCCGAATACCTGATGCAGGAACAGGAAGATGCCGTTGAAGATTTATATGACTATGAAACTGTTAGGGACAGTCATAGACCAAGATTCAGCTACTATTATGGTAGTGGTGGCAGTGGAGTAATATATACTCCAAGAAACACTTACTGGTAATTATTCACTGATTGAAAGGTGATATTTATGAACAGATATATGATTATATTCTTAATGGCTTTTATGTTACTTTTTTCTTCCTGCAGTTTTGCAGTGAATGATTGGGAAGTTGAACATGAATTCATGCCTGATTCTTTCATCTTCGAGTATAACGATCATAATACCACTATATATGAGGGAGATACTGGTTTAATATATGCTCACGTTAACAACACTTTGGATAATACCACATTCATTGTTCCTACGGAACGTGTTCGCAGTATTGCCTATGCCACCAAGGGCACTTTTAGGTTCAAGGAACCAATCATAATAACCCGCAGTGTTCAACGTTCTGACGGTAGATACATCCTGCTAACAATGAAGTATAAGAACGGTACTGTTATTCCTATTCTTGATATTGAAAGTACAGACCTAACGAAAGAACAGATGTCCTACTTTGATGACTACTATCAGCAGAGATCGGATTACCTTGCTCAGCAGGAAGAGTTTGCTGCAGAGAATATGTATGATTCATACCAATACAATAACAGACACAACAAAAGAAGCAAGTACAGTTACTACATAGGTACCGGTGGTAGCGGACTTATTTACACTCCATAATCGTTATGTATAGATTAATCCTCTTTTTATTGTTTTTTCAATGTACTTAGTTCAATTTATTAAATTCTTCAAATAAACTATTATTATCTAACAAATACGGTGATAATTAATGATTGAAATTGAAGATGTACCCCTTTTATATACGACAAAACAGTTTATTCAAACAATACCCACATCAGAATATAAGGACAAATACGTTAATTTGGAGACCACCATGGCAGCCTGTATGGAATGTCCAAACTATTCAAAAAACTGGGCATGTCCAGAATTCAAGGAGAATGTTCTGGAATATTGGGACAGATATGATAATATTGAACTGACACTTACAAAAATTATTTTTACAAAAGAAGCATTGAATAATTCCTACAATGAAGATGACTTAATGATTATAGTAGAAAATTCATTGTTCAGAGAAAGAAACAAATTGATTGAAAGCCTGGAAGAAAAGGAAGCTGAATTGAACGGCAAATATTTATCTGCAGGATTTTGTGGATACTGCGAAAGATGTAGTAGACTGGATAACAAACCCTGTAAATATCCTGACAAGTGTCACAATAGCATTGAATCAATTGGAGGATTGGTTGGTGATACTCTAAATGGAGTTTTCGACGAAGAAATCAAATGGATTGATATTGAAAATAGTAAGCTTCCAGAAAATTTATCATTGCTTATGGGAGTACTATATTGATTTTTTATATCAAGAATAATTTTTAACAAGTTATAACAAAGATATGTTATATGAATAAAATATAATGAGGTGACATTTTGGATTCGGGACGTTTTGAAACATTTATTGATGCGATAATAGCAATTATGCTGACTGTAATGG
>SUTG01000082.1 GCA_015063035.1 Methanobrevibacter olleyae | reverse complement strand
ACAATATCTTCAATATATTCTTGTTTTGTTTGGATTTTACCTGACATATGAATAAGAGTATAATCTTCATCCATTATAGAATTTAACATTTTAGCATCTTTATCTATCATTGCTTGTTGAAATTCCTTGAATTTATTGAGAACTTCCATTTGATTAGAATCTAATTCAGTATGATTTATTAGAGATACATCAGACATTTACTCACCTAAAATTTATTTTCATCCAATGTTTTTATGACACGTGCCGGCACACCAACAACTACCGAATAATCCGGAACATCCTTTGTTACAATAGCCCCAGCTCCCACAATAGCATATTTACCTACTGTTACACCAGGCATGATTGTAGCACCAGCTCCAATCCATACTCCTTTTTTGATGTTAATCTCCTTACATGTTAATATTTGACGATTATATTCATCATGATTATTGGATATCAGTTGTACATTTGCTGCAATCATAACTTCATCTTCAATTGTTATTCCACCTCTTGCCATCATTAGACAGTTAGCGTTAATATACACATTATCTCCCATCGTTACATGATCAAATGATATGCCAGATAAAGGAGCACATATTGTGGTGTTGTTTCCAATATTTGATCCAAACAATTCATTTATAAGTTCATTATATTCTTGAGATGTAGGTAATGTATGATTAATTTTAAATAACAATTCCCTCTGTTTAGTTAACAATTCCAGTTCTTCAGCAGTCATTTTTGTCATATCAACCTTAAATTCTTTAACCATTTTTTTCACCTTTTACTATATATAATTTAATAAACATTATATAAATACTTTCATATGGAAAGAGTTTCTAAATAATAGATTTTATATAATCCAAAAAACATAAACTAATACAAAAGGAGCCCAAATATGTCACTACCACCACAATTTAAAAAAGATAATATCGAAAATATATTCATATATCATTACGTAGAAGAAATGATATCCAATTATGGAAAATACATAATTACACAATTAACTGATGATGATATAACAAGATCAGAACTTCCTTTCTTACTAAGAATACGATTTGGAGAAAAAACAACACAAAAAGAACTGGTAGAACTATTTAAAGTCAGTGAAGGATACACGGCAAAAATACTAAGAAAATTTGAAGACAAAAATTACATAAAAAGATATGAAAATCCAGATAATCATAGAATAAAAATAGTAAAACTAACACCGGAAGGAATCGAAATAACAGACAAATATATAGAATATATAAAAGACTGGGAAAATAAAGTAACAGCCAATATGAGTCCAGAAGAAGTACAAACACTAAAAAAATTATTATATAAAATTATTACATAATTGTTAAAACAATATTTCTCCAAACTTAATTTAAAGTATTATTCAACATACTTTTTTTCAATTAACCTCTTTTTTTAAAAAAAATATTCTGTATGAAAATTAAAAGGATTAATATGCTTTTTTAAATCAAAACTCCTCCTCTTTTTTTTCTAAAAACTTTTTATTAGTGGACAAAATTGGAAAAATATTATTAAAAACCTTGAAAAATACGAAAAAAATTAATAATAATCTTAATAAATATTTATTCACTTTTAAAAAAATAATCCTATAAATCAATGTGTTTTTAGTGAGGTGTACTATGAATTATTTTAAATTAATTCTTAAAAATCCATTTAGAAATAAGACAAGAAGTTTACTTGCAATAGTGGGAATAGCAATTGGTATAGCTACAATAGTTGCATTAGGATTGATAACTGCATCACTTGAAGATTCAACGGAAACAACGTTAAAAGATGGTTCTGCAGAGATAACAGTTACCAAAATAGGTAGTTCCATGTCATCATCATCTGGAAATCTTAATGAGAGTTATGTTGAAGAATTATCTAAAATTGATGGAGTTGAAAAAACGGCGGGAATGCTTGAAAGCAGTGTAATTGATACATCTAAAAGTAGTGATTCCAGTAGATATGGTTTTAGACTTTATGGTGCAAAAACCGAGGATCTATCTATTGTTGGTATAAACAATATTAATGGATCCGTATTTGATGAAAATGTAAATGAAATTATAGTGGGAAAAAGTCTGGCCGAAGAAGAAAACTATACAATAGGTGATAAAGTAGATGTATACGGAAATGAATTTAAAATTACAGGAATATATGAAACGGGTTCCATATTCTATGACTCAGCAATGTATACTGGTTTAGGCAAATTACAGAATTTAACCGATAATGAAGATAAAATATCAAGCATATCGATTAAGATTAAAAAAGAAGCTAATTTAACAACTGTGAATGATAAAATTAAAAGCGAATATAACAATACATTAAGTACTATTACAAATGAAGAAATGGCTCAAACTATTAATGATACCCTTGATATGATTAACTCAGCAACCACAGCCATTGAAGCACTGGCCATAATAATTGGTGGTTTGGGAGTTATAAATACAATGATGATGACAGTTTTTGAACGAACACATGAAATAGGTGTTTTAAAGTCAGTAGGATGGACTAAAAAAAGAATTCTTTCCATGATAATGGGTGAATCAATAGTATTGACTTTAATATCAGGAATAATTGGATCAATTTTAGGAGTACTTGCTGTTTTCATATTATTTAAAATCAACGGAGATAATATGACAGTAATATTCAATATTAACATATTCATCAAGGCATTTCTAGTTGCATTTAGTGTAG
>SUTG01000081.1 GCA_015063035.1 Methanobrevibacter olleyae | reverse complement strand
ACAATATCTTCAATATATTCTTGTTTTGTTTGGATTTTACCTGACATATGAATAAGAGTATAATCTTCATCCATTATAGAATTTAACATTTTAGCATCTTTATCTATCATTGCTTGTTGAAATTCCTCGAATTTATGAAGTACTTCCATTTGAATAGAATCAAATTCAGAATGATTTATTAGAGATACATCAGACATTTACTCACCTAAAATTTATTTTCATCCAATTTTTTAACAACACGTGCCGGAATTCCAACAACTACAGCATAATCCGGAACATCTTTTGTAACAATTGCTCCAGCACCCACTATAGCATGTTTACCTATTGTAACACCAGGCATTATACTGGCCCCAGCTCCAATCCATGCACCTTCTTTGATAGTTATTTCCTTACAGATTAATACTTGACGATTATATTCATCATGATTGTTAGATAGTAACTGTACATTTGCTGCAAGCATAACATTATCCTCTATGGTTATTCCACCTCTAGCCATCATTAAACAATTACTATTAATGAACACATTATCCCCAATTTTTACATTTTCGAAAGATGTACCTGATAATGGAGTGCGTAGTGTAAAATTTGAACCAGTGTTTGATTCAAACAATTCATTGATAAGTACATCATATTCTTCAGAAAGTGGCATTGTATGATTAATTTTAAATAATAATTCTGTTTGTTTACCTAATTTTTCCAGTTCTTCGGGCGTAATTTTTTCCATATCAACATTAAATTCTTTAACCATATTTTCACCTTTTACTATATTATTATTTAATAAACATCATATAAATACTTTCATATGGAAAGAGTTTCTATATAACAGTATTTATATATAGAAACCGATATATAATAATACAAAGGAGTTATATTATGTCACTACCACCACAATTTAAAAAAGATAATATCGAAAATATATTCATATATCATTACGTAGAAGAAATGATATCCAATTATGGAAAATACATAATTACACAATTAACTGATGATGATATAACAAGATCAGAACTTCCTTTCTTACTAAGAATACGATTTGGAGAAAAAACAACACAAAAAGAACTGGTAGAACTATTTAAAGTCAGTGAAGGATACACGGCAAAAATACTAAGAAAATTTGAAGACAAAAATTACATAAAAAGATATGAAAATCCAGATAATCATAGAATAAAAATAGTAAAACTAACACCAGAAGGAATCGAAATAACAGACAAATATATAGAATATATAAAAGACTGGGAAAATAAAGTAACATCCAATATGAGTCCAGAAGAAGTACAAACACTAAAAAAATTATTATATAAAATTATTACATAATTGTTAAAACAATATTTACTCCAAACTTAATTTAAAGTGTTATTCAACATACTTATTTTCAATTAACCTCTTTTTTTTTAAAAAAAATATTCTGTATGAAAATTAAAAGGATTAATATGCTTTTTTAAATCAAAACTCCTCCTCTTTTTTTCTAAAAACTTTTTATTAGTGGACAAAATTGGAAAAATATTATTAAAAACCTTGAAAAATACGAAAAAAAATTAATAATAGTCTTAATAAATATTTAATTACTTTAAAAAAATAATCTCATAAATCAATGTGTTTTTAGTGAGGTGTACTATGAATTATTTTAAATTAATTCTTAAAAATCCATTTAGAAATAAGACAAGAAGTTTACTTGCAATAGTGGGAATAGCAATAGGTATAGCTACAATAGTTGCATTAGGATTGATTACTGCATCACTTGAAGATTCAACTGAAACTACCTTAAAAGATGGTTCTGCAGAGATAACAGCTACCAAAATAGGTAGTTCCATGTCATCATCATCTGGAAATCTTAATGAAAATTATGTTGAAGAACTATCTAAAATTGATGGAGTTGAAAAAACAGCAGGAATGCTTGAAAGCAGCGTAATTGATACATCTAAAAATAGTGACTCCAGCAGATATGGTTTTAGACTTTATGGTGCAAAAACCGATGATCTATCTATTGTCGGTATAAACAATATTAATGGATCCGTATTTGATGAAAATGAAAATGAAATTATAGTGGGAAAAAATCTGGCCGAAGAAGAAAACTATACAATAGGAGATAAAATAGATATATACGGAAATGAATTTAAAATTACAGGAATATATGAAACGGGTTCCATATTCTATGACTCGGCAATGTATACTGGTTTAGGCAAATTACAGAATTTAACCGATAATGAAGATAAAATATCAAGCATATCGATTAAGATTAAAAAAGAAGCTAATTTAACAACAGTTAATGATAAAATTAAAAGTGAATATAACAATACATTAAGTACTATTACAACTGAAGAAATGGCTCAAACTATTGATGATACCCTTGATATGATTAACTCAGCAACCACAGCCATTGAAGCACTGGCCATAATAATTGGTGGTTTGGGAGTTATAAATACAATGATGATGACAGTTTTTGAACGAACACGTGAAATAGGTGTTTTAAAGTCAGTAGGATGGACTAAAAAAAGAATTCTTTCCATGATAATGGGTGAATCAATAGTATTGACTTTAATATCGGGAATAATTGGATCAATTTTAGGAGTACTTGCTGTTTTCATATTATTTAAAATCAACGGAGATAATATGACAGTAATATTCAATATTAACATATTCATCAAGGCATTTCTAGTTGCATTTAGTGTAG
>SUTG01000012.1 GCA_015063035.1 Methanobrevibacter olleyae | reverse complement strand
GGTGTTTTTTTAATGGTGTTTTTTTTTTTTTAATTGTGCACTTTTTTTAAAAAACCCTAATTAAAATTCTTTTAGTCTAAAAAGCTAAAATAATTGGCTATTTATTTCTATATTATTGAACAATTAAAAAGTTTAAATATATTTTCCTATATAAATATTATTTAATTGAAGGAGGTATGAATTTGACAATTCCATATACTGAAGAAAATTTTCTTGAGTTTCAAGAGGATATCCGCTTCTTAATCAACTCTGAGATTCGTTTAAAAATTTTAGGCTGTTTATTTAATTCAGCTGCTTCAATAAAGCAAATTGAAGAGAAGACAAGTTATAGTTACAGTTCAATTCTAGATAATATCAATAAGCTAGAGCAAAAAAATTTTATTTATAATATAGAGGATAAATTTTATTTATATAATAAAACAAGGCTGAAATTAACTAATATTCTCTATTTTAACAAATCTGCTAAGTTTTTAAGAGAAAAATCAGATTTTCTCAATCAATCTCTTTTAGATATTCATATTGATACATTAAAAGATTTGTCCTCTCTAGATGGTTCTGAAATAATTGAATCAAATAATGTGGATTTATTTAAAGCTACTGAAACTTTTCAGCGTTCCTTGATGGGCTTTAAATTTTTAAAGGGCATTTTTCCTTATTTCCATCCAAACCATGATGATATCATTAGCTATTGGGTGGATAACGACTGTACTGTTGAATTGATACTTCCGGATGAAGTTTCTGAAGCTGTAAAAAACTTCATAATAGATTATGTGCCTAAAAGTCCTGGAATTAAGAATAAGTCTGTTAAATTAAAACCTAATGACCATAATATTGAATTTGCCTTCACAGTTTCAGATAAATGTTTTGTAGCGGCTTTTTACACTAAAAACCATCAGTTCAATCAAAATAGTGTATTGGTTTCTACCAATGAAGAGGCTATAAAATTCGGTTTGAAGCTTTTTGAGGAATATGAGGAATTGTGTGGAGACTATGTTTCACTCGAGGACATCATATATCCTAATGGAAGGGGGGATAATCATTAAGTCTGAGTATTTTGATGGAATAAATGATTTGGATGATTTCAACTTATTGAAGTTCATTGTCACTTCTGAATTAAGATTGAAGTTATTGTTTAGCTTATATGAGTCCAGTAAAACAATAAAGGAATTGGAATCTGAATTTAATAGAAAACCGGGAAATATTTCCAGAGGTTTAAATGAGTTGAAATCCTGTAAATTGATTCAAAAGTTCCCGAATAAACTTTATACAGTATCCTCTATTGGTTTTTTACTTGCAAAGAATCTAGAAAATCTAATGTATAATTTGGAATCTGTTGATGCAAATGGGGAATTCTGGGAAAATCATTCAATAAGATCCATTCCAAATAAATTTTTAAAGGAATTGTCTATTTTCAATAGCGCTTCAATAGTTAAATCAACTATTACAGAATTTGCTAAGCCTATAAATGTATACTTGGATAATATTAAAAATTCCACATATATCTGCATCATATTGCCTGTCTTCTCTAAAATCTTTATGGATGCTATTGCAGAGGCATTAATCAGTCATGATGGGTATTTGGATATCATAACCACTAAAAACATTTATGATTTGGTTGCAAAATCCGATTCGGATAATGTTATTAAGGCATTGGTAAGGGACAAGAAAATATTTTTCTATATTGTTGATGATTTGCCTAACATCTTCTTTACAGTTTCAGATGTTTTTGCTTCATTATTCCTTTTCTTTGATGATGTGGTGTTTGATAATTCTGAAATGCTTTTCTTAGAAGAAAAATCTTCTTTAAATGATTCTTATAGGTTCTATAGGTATTTCAAGAAAGAATTATTGAAATAATTTCTTATAGGTTCTATAGGTATTTCAAGAAAGAATTATTGAAATAATTAATTTTCATATAATTTCCTTTTTTTATTTATTTTTTCTATCTTGTTATTTTTAATCCAATTCCCTTTATTTTTTCTTATTTTATTTGCATCATTTTGATTAATTGATAGGGATAATTCTTTTTTTTTAATAATTTTATCATTGACTATAAATTTTATCGCAGTATTGTTTTTTTTATCATAACTTTGTTTTTTAATTTTTATTATTAATTTTTTCTAAAGTAGTATTACTTTTCTGAATAAATAGTATTTTTTCACTTCAATTTTGATTTAATTTTTTTGTTTTTAAATTTGATGGTCATATAAAATTTTTATCCTTTTTTTATCATTTTTCGATATGAAATAATTTTCTTATCATATGAATGAAAAATTATCAATTGACCTTATTTTTCTTATTAATTCAATATAATTCCTTTAATTTGAATTTAATCTATAAAAAAATAGTAAATTTTATATATTCAATATTTTAAATCTTTATTCAGAGATTATTTATATTAAATCTATTGGTTTCTAAATTAACTTAATTTTATCATGTTTTTTTAGAAAATATCGGATTAAACAGTTTTAAATCTTGATTCTTATAAGGTTTTTTGCTGTTTTTAAAACTTTAACACGGATCTTAATTTTTTTAAAATAGATTTTTTATAAATGTTTCTAATTTTTTGAGGTGAAAGAAATGGCAACTTTTAAAGGATTTGCAATGAAAAGACTCAATGAAACTGGATGGGTAGAAAAAGAAGTTCCTGAATGCGGACCAATGGACGCTATCATTAAACCAACTTGTGTATCCCCATGTACTTCAGATATTCACACAGTATGGGAAGGAGCTATCGGTGACAGAAAAGACATGATCTTAGGTCACGAAGCTGTTGGTGAAGTTGTTGAAGTAGGTAGCATGGTTAAAAATTTCAAACCTGGTGACAAAGTAATTGTTCCTGCTATTACTCCTGACTGGGATGATGAAGCTGCTCAAAGAGGATTCCCTTCACAAACCATGGAACCTCTCGGTGGTTGGAAATTCTCCAACTTCAAAGATGGTGTATTTGGTGAAAGATTCCATGTAAACATGGCTGATGCAAACCTATTATTAATGCCAGAAGGATTATCAGATGAAGGTGCTTGTATGTTGGTAGACATGTGGTCTACTGGTATGATGGGTGCAGAAAACGCTGACATTCCTTTAGGTGGATCCGTACTTGTTATCGGAATTGGTGCAGTAGGTCTTTCAGCTATTGCAGGTGCAAAATTATTAGGTGCAGGAAGATTGTTCGCTGCAGGTACTCGTCCTGTTTCAGTGGAAGTTGCTAAAAAATACGGTGCAACTGATATCATCAACTATAAAAACGGAGCAATCGATGAGCAAGTAAGAGAACTTACCGATGGTGCAGGTGTGGACTCTGTAGTTATTGCTGGTGGTAACTTAGAAAACACATGGAAAGAAGCAATCGCTTCAGCAAAAGCAGGAGGAACAGTTTCTAACGTAAACTACTTAAGTGGTGCTGATAACGTATTAGTCCCTCGTGTTGAATGGGGTTGCGGTATGTCCAACATCAACATTAAGAACGGTTTATGTCCAGGTGGAGCAGTAAGAATGCAAAGACTTGCTGATTTAGCATTATACGGTAGACAAGATCCTGAATTATTAGTTACCCACAAATTCAAAGGTCTTGAAAAAATCGAAGATGCTCTTTACTTAATGAAAGAAAAACCTAAAGACTTAATCAAACCTGTTGTAATGTTAGATCTTGACTAAGCTCACTAATTGCCTAAAAAAATGGATGTTGAAAAAGTAATGGATTAATTTCCATTACTTTTTTTTTAAAACCATTCTAATTATTTCTAATTATTTCTAATTATTTTTAATTATTTCTAATTATTTCTAATTATTTATAATTATTTCTAATTATTTTTAATTATAGGAGGAAAAAGATGAAAGTTGCAGTAATTGGCGGAACTGGTCCGCAAGGTTTAGGAATTGCAAAGAGATTTGCAATTGAAGGCGTTGAAGTTATTGTAGGTTCTCGTAAGGAAGAAAAGGCTTTAACTGTTGTAGAAGAAACAATCGAGGAATTAAAGGATTATGATTTGAACATTGTCGGTATGGCAAATGAAGATGCAGCAAAAGCAGGGGACATTTTAATCCTCACTGTACCTCTTGCAGCTCAAAAACCTACACTTGAAGGGATTAAAGAATTCTGTGCTGATAAGATAGTTCTTGATGCAACTGTACCACTTGAAACCGCTATCGGTGGAAAACCATTCCGTTTCATTGACTTAATGGAAGGTTCAGCAGCTGAAAGAACTGCAAAGATTTTAGATGGAACCGGTGCAAAGGTAATCTGCGCATTCTGTAATATAAGTAACTCTCACTTATCAAATATTCCAAATGATATTGATTGTGACTGCTTGATTGCAGGAGATGATAAAGAAGCGAAAGAAATTGCTACTGAACTTATCGATAAACTCCCAGGAGTTAGAACTATTGATACAGGAATTCTAGAGAAATCAAGAGTTATTGAAAAGATCACTCCACTCCTTATTGGATTAAACATTAAATACAGATCCCATTATGGTGGACTCAGAATTACCGGAATTCCTCAATTTGAAGATTAATTTAATCTTTTCTTTGGTTTATAGGGAAAACAGGTTTTAAATAAATTATATATGGTTTGATAAAGCATATTTTTTATTGATAGGTATTTTTTCTCAACCCAGTTAAATATTTTGAATTAGTCGCCTCTTATCTCAATTCAATAATATTTAACTTTCCTTCTCCTAACAAATTTGATTTTATTCAATAATTTGATTTAATCTTTATTCGGTATGTTTTTATTCATTAAAATGTATATATTTATTTAAAACTATTAAATTGGTGATTAATATGATATTAGTTTTAGCTAAAGCGATTCCTAAAGATGAAGATGCATGTAAAAAAATTGTAGAATTCGCACAAGATTTAATTGAAAACACTAAAAAAGAAGAAGGAAACATAGATTACAATTTATATTCCAACACTGGTGACGGAACATTATTATTCGTTGAACAATGGGAATCTGTAGAAATATTAGGTTCACATTTACAAACTGATCACTTCATCAGATTTGGAGACAACATTAAAGATCTAGTGGCTGCTGATTTAATTATCGATGTATTCGATGCAAATGCAGTTGATCTTTAAAAAAATTTACTTTTCTTTTTTCTATTTCTTTTTTTACTTATTTTTACTAATTTTCTTTATTTTAACTTTTTTAATAGTTTTTAACCCAATTTATCATTTTAGCTATTTTCGCTTATAATTTTATATAAATTATATTAATATACACAAACTATATTTAAAATAAAAATTATAAATATAAACTAATGTTTGGTAAAGATAAAAAAGAAGAATTTCATGAGAAAATATTATATGAGGCACAACCTAATATCTTTGTCTATTCAAAAGGGATTTTAATATCAATGTTTGTGTTGGGATTTTTATTTTTCTTGTATTCTGCTGGTATTCAATATATTGGGAACATGAATGTCTATTTGATTGAATCAACCAAAGTTCCAATGACACGCTATTTTGCAATAGCTGTGTTTATCTTGATAATGATCGTATTGCTATACATCATATTAAAGCTTTTAATATGGACTTCAATCAAGTATACAATTACTGAAAGCAGAGTCATTGTTGAAAAGGGCATACTCTTGCAAAAGAAAAATTACATGCCATTCAACACTATTCAGGATGTTAGCCGTTCCCAAAGTCTTTTAGGAAAGATATTTTCAGTAGGCACCATAACATTATACAGTGCTTATGATGGAAAGGACCTTGAATTAAAGGATGTTTCCAGTCCTAAAAAGATTGAAGACATCATATTTGAGAATATAAGAGGAACCCATCTAAGGTCTCGCAATTTTTATGATGATGATTTCAATTCCAGTTTCAATCCAATAAGGCCAAATCAGGAGCCTGGCCATTATAGGCGTATGGAAGATTTGGATGATTTGGAATTGGTTGATGTTAAAGAGCGTAAAAGACAGCTTAGAGAAATAAGACGTCAAGCTAAACAATCCAGAAACAATCCAAATTATAACCCAAACTATAATGCATCTCATGGCTCTAATGAACCTTATTATGATGATTATGACTCCTATAATGATTATGGGGGCTATGATTATGGTGATTATTCAAGAGATAGGAACTATAGGGAAAGCAGAGCTCCTAGGGAAAATTACAATGATCATTATGGTGCCAGAAGGAGACCAGATTCACAGCATCATCAGTATTCTGGAGCCATCAAAGATTCCTATTCACGAAATCCTGATAAATACTTTGCAAACAATTATGAGGAATTTCATCAAAACAATTTAGATGCTCTCAGGAGTTATGATAATCAGATTCAAGGTGGAAACCAGTTTGGTGAGGATTATTATCAAGAGCCTCCAAAGGTAGAAAAGAAATCCAAAGGCCTTTCCCGATTCAATCCTTTTTCAAGCAGTAAGGATAACAAGGATGATTTTGAAGACATATCTGATGCAGAGTTTGATACCACTATAAACCAGGCTATGCATGATATGGATGATAACATTAAGTTCCAACCATCTAATGATAATCGCTTTAGAGATGATTATAATCATGGATCTAGAGGGCATGATAGAGCCTATGATAGAAATTATGATGGGTATGATGACAGATACTATGATGATTACTCTGATAGAAATGCTAATTCCCACAGATATCAAGATTCTAGACCATTAAGAGACAATTATAATAATCCTAATCATTATGATAATCGTCATGACAGTTATAACCAAAGGGATTATAGGCAAAATGAGAATTATAGGAAATCTAATTCAAGAAGTCCAAATTATGGTGCAAATTCTCATTATGATGCAAATCATACCAGAACTTACTCTGGTGATGGTGAGATAGATTATAAGTATATGAGTCCTAGGGAATCCAGAAAAAGGGCTGGGCGCAATTCCAGTTCTCATTATGATGATTATAATCACTATAGGGACGAATCTGATGGGGAGTCATCTGGAAAGGATAGTAAAAACAAGACTTCAGATGATCTCTTTGAAAAGCATTCCAGAAAATTCAGGAGATAATTTTCATTGCTTTTATTAATTTTAATTCTTTTTTGATTTTTATTTTTTAATTTTATTATGTTAAGCTCTTTTATTTCAATTATGTGGGTTAACTATGAGTTTTGATTATGATGTCACTATCATTGGAGCAGGTCCTATTGGTTCTACTTTAGCATATGAATTGTCTAAAGAAGACGTTAATGTCTGCCTAATCGATAAGAAGAAATTAATAGGTTTGCCATTGCAATGTGCAGGCATAATCAATAAAAGAGTATTGGACATCAATCAATTTCCTGAGGAATTAATATTAAATAAAGTTAAAGGCGCTGTTTTACACAGTAAAAATCATAGCTTAAGCGTTTCCAAAGAGGAAGACCAAGCATTAATAATCGATAGGGTTGCATTGGACCAATTCCTATTCAACAGAGCTATTGAAAACGGTGCCCATTTCCATTTGTCCTCTAAGGTTGTAGCTATTGATGATATGGAAGGGAAGGTTTCATTTCAAAATGAATCAACTGAAAAAAGCATCAAATCCAAGATTATTGTTGGTGCTGATGGCCCTCTTTCAATTATCTCTTCAGCAATTGGAAATGATTTAAAGTTTTATTGTGCAAGTCAATATTTGGTAAAGGTAAATGAAGACAACAATAATATGCCCTTTGTAGATCTATACGCTTATGGGGATTTATTCCCAGGATTCATTTGGCAGATTCCAGTTGATAAGAACATTTATAGGATTGGATTGTTTTCCAATCATGATTATAAAAGGCAAAATGAAATTCTGGATGATTTTTTAGAAAATGATTTTAAATTTGATGATTATGAAATCATTGAAAAGTACAAGGGAAAGATCCCCATTTACAATAAGGATAATAAATTGTTTAAAAACAGGGCTTTGCTTATTGGTGATGCTGCTTCACAGATTAAGCCGACTACTGGTGGAGGCCTGTTAATAGGATTTGAAGCGGTGGAAATGGCTAAAAATGCCATTCTTAAAGCTTTGAATTCAAAGGATTTCAATTTGATAAACCTTGAAAATGAGACTCATGATGACAGCAAGATATTAAGGGATTGTCTCAAATCTTATCAAAAGGATTTTGAAGAAAGATTCCTAAAGGAATTTTCCTACCAGTTTAAGGTTCAAAAAACTTTATCCACATTGTCAGATGATGATTTGGATTATTTCTTTGAAAAGCTAAATGAAAAGGAAGCGGATAAATTGATATCTGAATATGGAGATATGGATAATCAATCAATACTTGTTAAGGAATTCTTGAAAAGAGGTTTGGTTCTATCATTATTGCCATCCATTCATAAAAAGAAGTTGGCTAAAATTTGGTTATTATAATGGTTATAATGATTATTAGTACTTATATTCGATTTAAAGTTAAGATTTATGCTTATTAAATATTTATGATTTAGAAATTGGAGATAAAAAATGGATTTATTGTTAATCTTATCACAGGAACATGACAAACTACCATTAGCTGAACTTAGAGCAGTTTTGGAAATTGAGGAGATAGAGACAGAAATGGAAATAGTTTGTCCAGGATTGATTATCTTAAGAAATCTTGATGAAGATGTTTTTGATGATTACTACAGAATCTTTGTAAAAAGGTTAGGTTACACTCATGAGGTTCATCAATTGATAGATGAATGTGATTATGAGGATTTGGATAGTGCTGTCAAGGCTATTGACTGGTCAGAATATGTTGATGAGAACTTTGCCGTTAGAGTGAAAAGATTCAACACAGAAATAGATACGGTAGCTACTGAAAGGCGAGTGGGCCATTTGATTTTAACAAGCACTGAGAATATTTCAGTTAACTTATCCAACCCGAAATCATTCATTAGAGTTGTAGCCCATCATAGTCATGTCTATTTGTGTTTCGGTAAGTATCAACTCAATAAGAAGTATTTTGAAGAGATGAAACCTCATAAGAGACCATTCTTCCATCCCGGTTGCATGAGTCCTAAACTTGCAAGATGCATGGCTAATTTGGCCAGAGTCAAGGAAGGAGATACTGTTCTTGATCCTTTCTGTGGAACTGGAGGAATCCTTATTGAAGCAGGCCTTATAGGATGTAAGGTAATCGGCTGTGACATTGACTGGAAAATGAAAAAGGGAACTGCAACCAATTTGGAATATGCAGGAGTCACTGACTATAAGACTCATGTTGTTGATGTCCGTGAGCTTGAGATGTATGAAGAGGTTGATGCAGTTGTTACAGATCCCCCTTATGGAATTTCCACCACCACTTGCGGTGAGGGGGCTTCTGGAATATTCAGTGAATTTCTGGAATCAATTGAACACAGTATGAAGAAAGATGCACTTTTAGTGATGGCCAGTCCACATACATTGGATATCGATTCACTGCTCAATGATGTAGGGTTCGAATTATTGGAAAGGTATGAGATTAAAATGCATAGAAGCTTAACTCGTATCATTTCTGTGATAGCTAAAATTCATTAAATTAAATCATTTATTTTTTTCATTTAATATTTAGTTTATGATGTACTTTTAATAGTAAACATTTTACTTTTTAAATAATTTTTTCATTTTTTCTCTTATTTTTCTAAATTTATTTTCCATTTCCACATATTTTTATCCTATTTGCCTATTTTTAATTTTTTATACTATAAGAACACAATATATTCTTATGGAAACCAATAAGAATATTGAGTCAATTATCGGAGACCCTAAAAAAGCAATTAATAGATTGGCTTACCCAACAATATTGTCTATGTTGCTGATGTTTGCAAATAATCTAATTGACAGCATGTGGGTAAGCGGGCTTGGATCTGGTCCACTTGCAGCTTTAGGATTCATGTCTCCATTGTACCTGGTTATTATTGGTTTTGGTGTAGGAATTGGTGCAGGTGCCAATTCTTTGATTTCACGATTGATCGGTGCCAAACAATATGAGGAATCCAATAATGCAGCTATTCACAGTATTGTAATTGCATCAATTGTATCAATTCTTATTTTGTTGATTGGCGTTTTCTTTTTAAGGGATTTGCTTATCATTTTTGGGGCTGGCGAAGTAATTGATTTTGCAATGGATTATGGGACAATCATCTTTTTAATAAGTTATGTAATTCTCTTTCCAGCAGTGGTTTCCAGCCTTTTTAGAGCAGAAGGGGATATTAAAAGAGCTACATTGCCTTTAGTTGTCAATGCAATGTTGAACATCATAATGGATCCCATTTTCATTTATTACTTTAATTGGGGCATAAAGGGGGCAGCTATTGCAACAGTACTGTCCACACTTGCAAACTTGATTATTATGCTCTACTGGTATCTAATCAAAAGGGACACTTTCCTAAAATTAAGCTTAAGGTATTACCGCAGGAAGTGGGAAATCTATAAGGAAATTCTTTTGGTAAGTTTGCCTGCAAGTTGTGAAGAAGTGATTTATTCAATTGTAGCCATTTGCTTCAATTATTTGATTTTTATAACTGCTGGAACAATGGAGGTGGCTATTTTCACTGTTGTCTGGAGGTTTGTTTCCATTGGATTCCTACCTTGCATAGCTATTGGAGTGTCTACTATAACAGTTTCAGGAATTGCATATGGGGCTAGAAATCATCAAAACTTCAAGACAACCGTCAATTATTCAACATTTATAAGTTTTCTTATAACTTTGTTGATTTGCAATATTTTCTTTGTCTTTGCATATCCAATTTCAGAGGGATTCAATTTCATTAATGGAAATCCTCAAATGATTGCAAGAACTGCAGAGGTCCTTAGAATAATGGTTTTCTATAATCTATTCATACCATTTGGAGCAACTGCAGCATATGTTTATCAAGGTGTCGGCTCTGGATTCAAGTCATTGGCTTTGACAATTCTAAGGGAATTGATCTTAAGTGTTTTCTTTGCTTATCTATTTGCAATTCCACTTCAAATGGGTATATATGGAGTTTATTTCGGTGCAGTAATAGGTATGATTTTAGGATGCTTCATAGGATTTGCATGCATAAAAATCTATGAAAGGAAATTTAAAAAAGTGTGTGAAAAGACAGCTGTATAAAAATAGAAATTTTATTCAAAAATTAAAAAAATAATAATAAAGTTAATAAAAGTAAAAAAGAAAAAAAGTTAAAGATTAAAAAGTTAAAGAGTAAAAAGTAAAACTAAAAAAGTAAAAGAAAAAAGTAAAAAAAAGTAAAAAAAGTAAAAAAAAGTAAAGTTGGGTTAAGGTTTAATCAAAGTTCAAATGACGGAACTAGTGTAAACCGCAACCAACACATTCGTGTGCGGGAATGCCGATTTCCTGTTCTTCATCCACTATTTCCTGTTTTAATTCTTGAACAGTCACTGAAATAAAGGAATAATCAGGTTTTTCAATGATTGGTGAAATCCCTTTAAAGTAGCAGTGGATATTTCCAGTGCATGCAATGTCAATGAGTATTGGCTCAGGGATCTTAAATCCTTTAAAGTATGATTCAATATCAGAGATTTGATCTTTAGGAACTCTAAGGTTAAAGGACATCATTCCATCTTCTTTTGTTCTGATTCCAACGTGTGCTTGGTTAACTAATAGTTCATTTCCGTATTCCTGTTTAAATATTACGCATTCTTCTCTATTTACCATACTAGTCCCTCCATTTATTTCTCATTAGTTTAATGTATTTGTCAGTATAATGTAATTTTTCAAAATTCTTTATATTTAGTTTATTATTATTGTTTTATTTAATATAAACTTTTTTATAAAAATCATTTTTCCTTCATTTAGTTTTGTTGAAATGGAGTAAAATTCTTCTTTAATTTCAGTAAATATAACCATATTAAGTTTTTATTTCAATAATGCTTGAATAATTATCTTAATTTAGTTAATTAAGGAATATTTTCTAATTTTATTATTTTTTATAGTTTTAAAGTAGTTTTTACCATAATATTTATATTAGTTTAATTACATATTTACATAATGCTATGTATTATATAATATATTTATATAATAGAGCATAGTTAAAAAAAATTTAAAAAACAAAAACAATTTGAAACAAAACAAAAATCAAAAGATGGTTAAAATGAGTGACGTAAACAAAGATATCGGAATGAGAATTAGGGAATTAAGAGAGTTGTCCGATATTACAACAGAAGAAATTGCTAAGGAACTTGATGTAGACGAAGAAACTTATATTTCATATGAAAATGGTATTATTGACATTCCAGCTAGTTTCTTATACCAAATTGCACAGATTTTCAATGTTGATTTAGCTTTGATTCTTACTGGTGAAGAAACTCGTATGACTTATTTTGATGTGACAAGAGCAGACAAAGGTTTTGCTGTTGACAGAAGGAAAGAATATAAGTATGAAAACTTATGTAAGAAATTTGTTCATAAAAAAGCTGAAATGTTTATTGTGACTGTTGATCCTAAAGAAGATGCTATTCCTTCTTTGAATTCACATGCAGGTCAGGAATTTAACTATATTCTTGAAGGAACTGTTAAAATATTCATTAAAGACAATGAGATTATTTTAAATGAAGGAGATTCTATATTCTTTGATGCAACTTGTGAACATGCAATGATTGCTTTAAATGATGAAAAGGCTAAATTTTTAGCTGTAATTATGTAATAAAAAAAATATTTAAATGAATATTTAAATGAATATTAAATCAATATTTAACAGATATTTTGAAATAATGAATATTTAACAGATTATAATGAGAAAAACTTACAATAAAATAAGAAGGATAAGTGCAATATTCAAGGGGAATATTGGCTAAGGTTAAAATAGAGTGATATAATGACATCTTTAATAGGAAACTTCGTAAACAGAGTTGATTTTAAATCCTATAAGGATTTTTACGATAATTTTGAATTTAATGTGCCAAAGGACTTTAACTTTGGTTTTGATGTAGTTGACGAGTATGCAAGAATAGATCCTGAGAAAAAGGCTTTGATTTGGTGTGACGATTTTGAAAAGAAAGTCTTCACATTTTTAGATATGAAAAAATTATCAAATCAAGCTGCAAACTTCTTTAAGTCTCAAGGAATCAATAAGGGTGATGCAGTATTGCTCACTTTAAAGAACAGATATGAATTTTGGATTTGCATGACTGCACTTCACAAAATTGGTGCAATAGCTATTCCAACAACCCATATGGTTAAGCTTCATGATATAATCTATAGGGTTGAAAATGCTAGCATCAAAATGGTTGTATCTGTTGAAGAAGACCAATTGCTTCCGGATTTCGAAGCCTGCGAAGAGGAATTGGGAATAGAGCTGAAAAAGGTTTTAGTCAATAGCTATAGGGATGGATGGTTTAATTTCCATAATGAAATAGCTAAAATGAGTGATGAATTCGAAAGGCTAAGGGGAGAGGATGCAACTCACGAGGATGAGACTTTCCTCATTTACTTCTCAAGCGGTACCACTGGAAACCCTAAAATGGTTGCGCATGCTCACACTTATGCAATTGGACACTTGATCACTGCAAAATACTGGCATAATGTTGTGGAAGACGGTGTTCACCACACTTCTGCTGATACTGGATGGGGTAAGGCAGTGTGGGGTAATTATTATGGCCAATGGATTGCCGGTGCTGCAATATTCATCTATGATTATGTAAGATTCAATGGTTTGGATTTAATGGAAAAGATCATTGAAAACAAGGTAAATACCTTCTGTGCACCTCCAACAATCTACAGATTCCTGATTAAAGAGGATTTATCCCAATTTGACTTTTCAGAAATTCAATATGCAACCACTGCAGGAGAACCATTGCCTCCAGAGGTATTTAAAAGATTCAAGGAATTCACTGGCTTGGAGATTAAAGAAGGATTCGGTCAAACTGAAACCACTCTTTCATTGGCAACATTCATTTGGATGGAATCAAAAACAGGATCTGTAGGAAAACCGTCTCCTGCATTTAAAGTGACTCTTTTAGATTCTGAACACAACACTGTCGATATCGGTTCTGAAGGAGAAATCTGTTTTGATATTACTGGAGAAAGGTCTGTGGGTTTATTTAAGGAATATTACAGAAACCAAGAGAAAACTGATGAAGTGTGCCATGATGGTTATTACCACTGTGGAGACACAGCATACGTTGATGAAGATGGTTATTACACCTTTGTTGGAAGAAATGATGACATAATCAAGTCTTCAGGTTACCGTATTGGACCTTACGAAGTGGAAAATGCAGTTATTTCCCACCCTTCAGTCTTGGAATGTGCAATCACTGGTGTTCCTGATGAATTGAGAGGTCAAATCGTTAAGGCAACAATCGTTCTTGCAAAAGGGTTCGAGCCAAGTGAAGAGCTTAAAAAGGATATTCAAAATCATGTAAAGCATGAAACCGCTCCTTATAAATATCCAAGAATGATTGAATTCGTTGAAGAATTGCCTAAAACAATCAGTGGTAAGATTCAAAGAAAAATAATCAGAACTGAAGATGAGAATAAACTTTAATAATTATTTCTCTTCTTTATTTTTTTTTTAAAACTTTTAATTAATAATCTGATTAAGTTTAAAGGAGCACAAATCAATCTTATTAAATTATGCAATTTCAAAATTTAAAGGAGCACAAATCAATCTTATTAAATTATAAATTTCAAAAATTAAATTTATTATAGGATAGTGAATAAATGAATGTAAATCAAATAAAACCATATCCTATCATTAGCAAAAACAATTGTAAGGCATGTTTAAGATGTATAAGCGCTTGCAAAGAGGAGTGCCTTAAATTAAGTGAAGAGATTAATGATAGCGGATATCAATATGCAGAATATACTGGAGAAGGATGTATTGGTTGTGGAGATTGTTATTACACTTGTCCTGAACCATTAGCTATTGAAGTTCATATTCCTAGAAGGACTAGAAAACCTAAAGGAGATGCTTAAATGAGTAACCAAATCGTAAAAGGGAATACAGCTGTAATCATTGGAGCATTATATGCAGGCTGTGATTGTTTCTTCGGATATCCGATCACCCCTGCAAGTGAGATTCTCCATGAGGCATCCAAATATTTCCCAATGGTAGGAAGAAAATTTGTACAGGCTGAAAGTGAAGAGGCTTCTGTAAACATGATCTATGGTGGAGCTTCAACTGGTCACAGAGTAATGAGTGCATCATCTGGACCTGGAATCAGCTTAATGCAAGAAGGATTCACCTTTTTAGCAGGTGCAGAATTGCCTGCTGTAATTGTAGACATTATGAGAGCAGGTCCTGGTTTAGGTAATATCGGTCCTGAACAGGGAGATTATAATCAAATCGTAAAAGGTGGAGGTCATGGAAACTATAGGAATATTGTATTGGCACCTAACAGTGTTCAAGAGATGTGTGACTTCACCATGAAGGCATTTGAACTTACAACAAAATACAGGAACCCTGTAGTGGTACTTGCTGATGGTACACTTGGTCAAATGGCAGAACCTTTAACCTTCCCAACTGAAGCTATTGAACCAACAATTGACGATTCATGGGCTGTTAGGGGAAATAAGGAGACTATGGATAATTTAGTCACTTCAATTTTCTTGGACTTTGAGCAATTGGAGGATTTTAACTTTGAACTTCAGGAAAAATACGAAGAAATTAAGAAAAACGAAGTTATTTATGAAGAGTATATGGTTGAAGATGCTGAAATTGTACTTGTATCCTATGGGACAAGTAGCAGATTATCAAGAACCGCTGTTGATGTTGCAAGAGAAAAAGGCATTAAATTAGGACTCTTAAGACCAATTACATTATTCCCATTCCCAGAGAAAAGAATCAGAGAATTAGCAGAGAAAGGAGTCAAATTCGTTTCAGTTGAAATGAGTAATGGCCAATTGAGAGAAGATGTAAAAATGGCTGCTGGCTATGATGAAGTCCATTTGGTAAACCGGATGGGTGGAAAATTAATTGAACTTAAGGATATCCTTAATGAAATCTATGAGATGGTAGGCAGTGATGAACGTCACAAGGTGCAAAGTGAAGAAAAGGACTTTGATGCTTCCTACTTGTCTGATAAGGATTATCAAGATGAATTAGATAATGACAACTATCATAACCATAGGGTGGTTGATTAAGGAGGTGAAAAAGATGGATAATATAAGAGTTAGTGATGAAAATACTGAGAAAGTTCAAAAAAGTGAAATAGAAGAAAAAGTTCTTAAGAATCCAAAATCCTTAAATGATAGCTATCCTAGAAAAGGAAATGATATTTATAATACTCATTTCTGTGCTGGTTGTGGTCATGGTATTCTTCTTAAGTTGATTGGAGAGGTAATTGATGAATTGGATATTCAGGAAAGATCCATTATGATTTCTCCTGTAGGATGTTCAGTATTCAATTATTACTATTTCAATGCAGGTAATGTACAGACTGCCCACGGAAGGGCTCCTGCTGTTGCAACAGGTATTTCAAGAGCTGAAGACAATGCTATTGTAATGAGTTATCAAGGTGACGGTGATTTGGCCTCTATTGGTTTGAATGAAACATTACAAGCAGCAAACCGTGGAGAGAAAATTGCAGTTTTCTTTGTAAACAACACTGTTTATGGTATGACCGGTGGTCAAATGGCACCAACTACATTGATTGGTGAGAAGACTGTTACCTGTCAAAATGGTAGGGATGCTGATTTCGCAGGTTATCCATTGCATATGTGTGAACTTGTAGATAACCTTAAGGCACCTGTCTTTATTGAAAGGGTTTCTCTTGCTAACCCAAAACTCATCAGAAAAGCTAAAATAGCTATTAAAAAAGCTTTGATGGTTCAAAAAGAGGGAAAAGGATACTCTTTCGTTGAAGTCTTGTCACCATGTCCAACAAATATTAAAAGAGATGTAAAAGGTGTGGAAGACTTCTTGATTAATGAAATGGGTAAGGAATTCCCTGTAAAAAGATTTAGGGATTTATCTAAAGAAAGGGAACCTAAACAAAGGCCAGTCAGTGATTTTTCAATCGAATCATTAGATGAAGTATTTGGTGTAGACAGAAATAAGGAAATAGTTAAGCTTGAAGAGGACTTTGAAGATTGCAAAGTCAAGGTTGTTGGTTTTGGAGGTCAAGGTGTATTAAGTACAGGTCTTACATTAGCTCAAGCAGCATGTTCCGAAGGTAAGGAAGTGTCTTGGTACCCAAGTTATGGTCCTGAACAAAGAGGAGGAACCTCTAACTGTTCCGTAACCATTTCAGCTAAAACCATTGGTTCTCCTGTTGTGGAAGAATGTGATGTGTTGATTGCAATGAACAAGCCATCCCTTGAAAAGTATTCCATTGATGTAAAAGAGGGTGGGACCATTCTCTATGATGCAAGAGCAGGAGAATATAGCAATGGCAATCTTGATGTAAAGGACAATGTTGAAATCATTTCCATTCCTGCAAGGGAAATAGCTACTGAAATGGGAAATGCAAGAGCTATGAACACTGCTATTTTAGGAGCGTTGATGGAACTTGGTAAGGACAGTCCAATATTGTCTCAAGACGCTTTTGCAGAAGGAATCAAAGAAACTTTTGCAGCTAAACCAAAACTTATTGACATAAACCTCAAAGTTTTAGATGCTGGAGCTAAATGGTTAAGGGAAAACCATTAGATTTTCTCTTTTATTATTTTTCTTTCTTTAATTCTTTTTTTTATTTTTTTACTTATTTTCTATTTTTAATACTTTTTAGTTGTTTTTGACTTTTTACTTATTTTATTATTTTTATCTTTTTAAAAAGATTTATTATATAAAAAATTAAATTATTATTTAAAGGAATCTAATTAAAAATATAAGAGGAGATATTATCACTAATAATTACAACTTTAATGCATTGGAAGTAAAGGAACAATGTGTTAAATGGATTCAAGACTTTTTTGAGGAAAACGGAAAAGGATGCAATGCAATTGTAGGCATCTCTGGAGGTAAGGATAGTGCTGTTGTTGCTGCACTATGTGTGGAAGCTCTTGGAAAAGAAAGAGTTATTGGAGTCCTCATGCCAAATGATGTTCAATCTGACATTGATTTTGCCAAACTACTTGTCAATCATTTAGACTTAAAGCATTATATAATCAATGTAAAAGATGCTGTAAATGGTGTATTGGATCAAATGGAATTGTCTGGAATTGAAATTAGCGAGCAAACCACTATAAATCTCCCTCCTAGAATACGTATGTCTGTTTTGTATGCAGTTTCCCAATCCAATAATGGAAGGGTGGCGAACAATTGCAATTTATCTGAAGATTGGGTCGGCTATTCAACAAGATATGGTGATGGTGCTGGAGATTTCAGTCCACTCTCAAACCTAACTGTAACTGAAGTTAAGGAAATAGGAAGAAGCCTTAATTTACCGATGGAGTTAGTGGATAAAGTACCAACTGATGGACTCTCCAATCAATCTGATGAAGAGAAGCTTGGATTTACTTATGATGTATTGGATAAGTATATACGAACTGGTGAAATTAGTGATAAAAAGACAAAAGAAAGAATTGATCACCTCCATGAATTGAATAAATTCAAGTTGGAATTGATGCCAAGTTTCAAATATAGATAATTTTACTTTATTTTCTTTTCTTTCTTTTTTTTATTAAGTTAGTATAAAATGATAATTTGAATATTCGTCTATTCGATGTTTTTTTTGAGATGATTTCATGGCTGACAAATTTAGCAAGGAGACCCGCAGTTACATCATGTCAAGGATTAGAGGCAAGGACACCAAGCCCGAAATTCTTGTTCGAAAGTACCTATTTGCTAGGGGGCTTAGATTTCGAAAGAATGATAAAAGGTATCCTGGACGTCCTGATGTTGTGCTTCCAAAATACAAGACTGCTGTCTTTGTTCATGGCTGTTTCTGGCATCTTCATGAAGGATGCAAGTATGCTAAAATGCCTAAATCCAATGTTGAATATTGGGAGAAGAAACTCTATAGGAACAGGGAACGTGATGCCCGTAATCAGGAAGAGCTTAAAGCGATGGGATGGACTGTCCTTACAGTATGGGAGTGCGAATTAAAAAAGGACAAACGTGAAGAGACACTTGAAATATTATATGATAGAATAACCTCCCAAGATAACGAATGATAGGAAAATTATTACAGTTTCATCTAATTTTTTATCTTTTGTAATAATTTATAACGATTTATAATTATTTATAATGATTTAACACGATTTTTTTCTAAAATAAAAGATTGTTCGTACTTTATATTGGAAAATACGAACAATCCGAGGATTAAATAGTATGTATTTATATACCAGTTTTTTTATAATAGTAAATAATATATGATTTTTCAATTTCCAAAATCATATAGAATTTTATGTTCTATTTAATATAGAACTTTAAAAATGGAGTCGCTAAATGTTTATGACTGTATTTTTTAGTTTCCTAGTATTTTTGGGAATGTTAATATTCCTAAACGAGGGAGATATTATCCTCGATTATATATGAGCACTATATAATAATACTTTCTTGCACAATGTGCAATGTATCAATAAAATAATAGATGTAACTGTTATTTTTATTTTGTTTTTCAATTAAGTTTTTTAAAAAAACTTAATTCTTTAATTCTTTTTTTAATTTAATTAATTCTATTAAATAATTTTAATTAAATTAAATATGATTAAATTAAATTAAAATTAATTAAATCTTGTGGGCTGGTAGCTCAGATGGTAGATCGTCGCCTTGGCATGGCGGAGGCCCCGGGTTCAAATCCCGGTCAGTCCACTTCTATTTTTTTCTTCTTTCTTTTTTGCTTTTTATTATTAGCTTAAGGTTTCTAAAATAAGTTATAATTGTTAAATAATAAAAATAGATAATACTTTTTTTAAAATAGAAGAAAACAGAAGAAGGAAATAGGATAAAAAAACGAATAAAAAAGTATAGGTTAAAAAAAAAAGAAAATTAAAAAGGTATTAAACCTTTTTGAAATTTAAATTGCAACTTATGCCAATTCTAAATAATAAAACTCCTTTTGCTCCTCCTTTCATAGCTGCTTTTGCATCTTTTAGAAGAGCTGTGTGGCTTAATTTTTTAGCATTCTTATCTGAATGGTATGATTGAAGACCAACCCAAATTTGAGCTCCATTTGATTGGCTAACGAATTTTTTTGTTACAGAAGTGAGCCATGCCCTTTTTTTATTGTAATTGCCTTTATATTCCATTGGTGTCAACACATCGGCGTATCTGCTCATTGTTGATACGTCTTGACCAAAGGAAGAGGTCATCGCACTTGGTTCAGGCATAATTGCAGCTGAAACAATGCAATTAGGTTTGACCTTACGGACTTCAGTTGAAGCTTTTTTCATGAAGTAGTTTACTGCACGATTAGGATCCTTATATAAATGTGCAGTGCCTCCGAAACGGACATAATCAAAGTGAATGCCATCCACTCCCTTAATCTTTGCATAGCTCTTAGCTTCCCTGATTCTTTTATTTAAGAATGAATACTTGATTTTGTTATTTTTATCGATAGGCCTAACCCATTTTCCCCCTCTATAGCAGACTTGCATCCATAAATGTACTTTAATTCCACGCTTATGAGCTTTTTTGATAAATGAAGCGACACCTGATTTGCCGTATATTGCTATTGCATGAACATGTAGGAAAATGTGTTTGGTGCCTCTTTTTGCAAGGCTTTTAAGATTCACTTTTTTCATATGGTTGGACCATAGCCAATATCCATTCCCTTTAGTCATTTTAGGTTTGACTTTTATTTTAAAAGAACCGTTTGAAGCTAAATAAGGAGCATCCTTTTTATAAAAGTAATATTTCACTTTATATGTTCCCTTTTTAAGGTTTAAATAGATTTTAGCATTGCCTAAGCTATTGGTTAAAACAGTATAGGATTTTCCTGCAACCTTAATAGTTACTTTTTGATTTTTTAATGTATTGTTTTTTGCATCAAGCAATTTCACATAAAACAAGCATTTGGATCCTTGACGATAATTGATGTATTTATCTCCAATTCTTAATTTGGTTTTAATTGGAGATGCGATAGTTACCTTACAGGTTTCACTTGCTTCGCTTGTTAAATCATCACCTAAATAAGTTATTTCAGCATAATAGATTCCCTTATTCAATTTGACATTCAACTTGACTTCACCATTCGCATCAGTGGTTTTATTATAAGTGATTCCATTTAAGTCAATTTGAATTGGTTTTGAAGATAAAGAGGTATTGTTTGCTGTTAATTTGATGCTTATTGTAGTTGTAAATGACTCATACCCTTTAACATCTGAGGAGATAATTGTGGAATTTGCCTTTTCTTCTACAATCTCTTCTTCCTCATTATTGTTGTTATCTGCTGTGTCTTCAAGAAGTGCATCAGTTGGATTTTCAGCAATTATCTCTTCCTTATTTTCATATATGGCTTGATCTTCACTTAGAATCTCCTGCTCTTCATAAATTGCATTTTCATATGCAGATGCCATAAGATTATCATCTGCTGAAACGGCAGTCATGGACAGTATCAAAAAAGTGAAAATAGCCAATAAAAATATTTTTTTCATAATAAAATCTTTATTTTTCTTTATTTTTATAGGTACTGTTTTATATTTGCTTAATTTGTTCCACTAATCCAGTCATTTTCAGTGATAAGATAATGCATTATTGCACAAGAATTATTTCAAGTAGATTGCTAATGAATCTGCTCATTTGACTGATGTGAACGATATTTAAGTTTCACAAAAAGTGTAAAGAAAATATATTTAATAAGAAAGTAAAATAAAAATGTTAAAGTGTATGGAAAATATATTTAATAAGAAAGTAAAATAAAAAAAATGTTAAAGTGTATAGAAAATATAGTTAATAAGAAAGTATAATAAAAAAAATATTAAATGTTATTTGCAAATAAAAAAGAAAAAAGAGGAAATACTTACCATTTAAAGTAATTACAAATTTTTCATTATAAAATTCTGCAATCTTTTCAATTAGGCATTATTTCATATGTTTATTCTAAACTAAAAACTAAGGTTACATTATCAGGTCCTAGAACTTCTTTTAGCTCATTGGAGCTAATATTATCTATTTTACCTAATTTTGTATAGCTCCATGAATGTGAGCCATAAAACAATGATATTTTATCTTGTTGATATAAGACAATATCTCCAGGTTCTGTATTGATATTTTCATCATATGATGGAAGTGAAAATCCTAATTCCCCTACTTTTTCAAAGCCTCCATATTCCGTTGCATTTACAGTGACATTTCCTTTCTCCAATGCTTTAATGAGTTCTTCTGTAGCGGAATTATTTTCCAATACAACATTGAACACTTCATCATTAATTCTGACTTTAACTGTATCATCCATATTATCATCCCCACTAACAGCAGTGCAAGCAACTAAACTCAATACAAGTAAAAAACAAATTTTTTTAATGAAGGACATTCCATCACCTCGAAAAACATATAACGTTTTTTTATTTTAAACTAAAGACTAATGTCACATCTCCAGTTCCTAAAATCTTTTTTAAGTCCTTTGTATTTTGTATTTTGCCTAATTTTGTATAAGACCATGAATTTTGGTTATAGAAAAGGGAAATTTCATCCCCATTATAAAGCACAATATCTCCAGCGGATGTGGTAATGTACTTATCGCTTCTTGGAAGTGAAAATCCTAATTGTCCCACTTTTTCAAAGTTTCCATAATCTTCAGCATTGATTGTAATTTTTCCTTTTTTTAACTTGTTCATCAATGCTTTTGCTGCTGAATTACTTTCCAATTTCACATTAAAGACATGATCATTGACTTTAAGTTTTATTATATTTGGGCGAGCAACTGTTTTGATATATCTTATTTTAGAGGCTGATTTAACCTTTGATGTCGCTTTAATAGTTATAACAACCTTGTGTTTGCTTTTATTCAATGATTTCATGTTGAAACCAACAGTTCCATTTTCGTCTGTTTTCAAGGAATACTTTTTATATTTCTTGCCTGTGTAAACTTTTACTAATACTTTAATATTCTTCATCGGTTTTTTAGATTCCTTATTTTTAATTATTATCTTGTATTTTTTACTTTCCTTGTAATAGCTTGTTTTATTTGAGGCAGAAATTATCGGTTTCGCTTTTGAAATTTTTATATAGCTTGTTTTCTTCTTTGAGATATACAGTTTTGAATCCTTAACATTGATTGTAACTTTATGGCTGCCAATGCTTAAAGTAGACGCATATAATTTCGCAATTCCCTTGGCATCAGTTGTTTTGATGAATTTCTTATATTTTTTGCCAGTATATACTTTTAAGATAAGCTTTACCTTCGCTACAGGTTTTTTAGTTTTACTGTCAATCACTTTTACCTTGAAATATTTGCCTGATCTGTATGTTGTTGATAATTTTGAAGGACTTAATGTGACTGATTTAGGTCCAGTGGATGCGTTTTTGGTCAATGTTGTTTCTGCACTACCATTTATGCTAAGATTAGATGCATTTGCTTCTTGTTCACTTTCAACTATAATGGAACTATCCTCACCAATATATGAATCTCCACCATTTTCAACTGCATTAACAGCCGAAATACTCAATATTCCTATAATGAAAATTAATATTAAAGCAATCCTTTTATCTAACAATTCAATCACCGATTATAATTTAAGAATATCAATATAAGTTTCTTTTATGAAATTAATTTCCTCATCTGTGTAAAAATCTTCCTCATGGGTATCTAAAGCAAAAATTATCAATTCATATAATACCTTATTTAATTTTATTCCTTTTGGAGTTAATAAATATTCAGTTTCATTATTTTTTATAGTTTTCTCTATTAGATTGTTCTTTTCCATTGATTTTAGACATCTTGTAAGAGATTTATTATCTAAATTTGGACGATTTTCCTGAAATTGTGTGAAACGATTTTTTCCCAAGAATAAATCTTTTAAAACGTAAAATGTCCATTTATTGCTTATAGATTTAATTGCACTACCTACAATGTTTCTTTCAAATTGATTCCCATAGAGTTTTTCTTCCAGAACCATGATTTATTATTTGTTTTTTATAAATTAATAGTTTTTAGTGGCAAAAATGCCACTAGGTTAACTTAGATTAACTTAGATTAACTTAGATTAACTTAGATTAGTTGAGATTAGTTGAGATTAGTTGAGATTAGTTGAGATTAGTTTAGATTAGTTGAGATTAGTTGAATATTAACGGATTATTAAATGAACATTAATTTAATATTAACTAAATATTATATACTTTAATAAATATATTTTAATATAATATAGATTTTTAAATGATTACAAATCTATTTTCATGATACTGATATTTTAAAATAATTTATAAAACGAATCAAGAGGAATCAAATGACTTATAAAGAAATTTCCAAAGAGTTTTTAGATAAGGCTAATGTTACCATTGGTGATACAATTAAGGTAACAAAGGAAGATATTTCCTATGAGGGAATATTGCTTGACAGATCTGAAGATGCAAAAGACGCTTATATTGTAATTAAACTTTATAGCGGATACAATGTAGGAGTAAACATTGAATCTGCAAAGATAGAACTTATTGAAAAGGGAGACAAGCCAAAAATAGGTTTTGAAGGGGATAAAATAGAAAAAGACCCTAACAAACAAAACATCTCAATCATATCCACTGGTGGTACAGTATCCTCCATTATAGATTACAAGACAGGAGCTGTACATCCTAAATTCACTGCAGAGGATTTATTGAGGGCAAACCCAGAACTTTTGGATCTTGCAAATTATGATGTGAAGGCTTTATACAACATTTTATCTGAAAATATGCAGCCAGAATATTGGGTAAAGGCAGCAGAGTCCATTGCTGATGATATCAATAATGGCGCTGATGGAATAGTGATTGCTCATGGTACAGATACCATGCATTACACTTCAGCAGCATTGAGCTTTATGGTCAAAACACCGGTTCCTATTGTGATTACAGGTGCACAAAGAAGTTCAGACAGGCCTTCAACTGATGCATTTTTAAACATTTACAATTCCTGCGGTGCTGCATTGTCAGACATTGCAGAAGTTACAGTCCTAATGCACAATACATTGAATGATGGTGATTGCGCACTTCATAAAGGTACTAAAGTGCGTAAGATGCATACAAGCAGGAGAGACACTTTCAGAAGCATTGACTCAGAACCTATAGCTCTTTTAAGAGATGGTAAAGTGAAATCAGTCAATCTCCCATATACAAAACGTGGAGAAAATGAATTGGAATTGAATACAGCCATTGAAAGCAAAGTGGCTTTGATAAAATCATTCCCTGGAATTAGCTCTGATATCATTGATTATCACATTGACAAAGGATACAAAGGATTGCTTATAGAAGGAACAGGTCTTGGACATGTTCCGGATTATATGGTTGATGCACTTCAAAGAGCTAACGATGAAGGCATACCTGTTGTAATGACTTCCCAATGCTTATACGGAACTATAAACATGAATGTTTACAGTACAGGAAGGCTATTGCAGGATGCTGGTGTAATTTCCGGTATGGACATGACTCCTGAAACCGCTTATGTAAAATTGGCATGGGCTTTAGGACAGACTGAAGACTTGGATGAAGTTAAAGATATTATTCAAACCAATGTTGCTGGAGAATTGAATGAAAGTTCTTCACTTAAATATTTCTTGAATTAGGAGGGTAAAAAATGGCTAAAAACAAATCTAAAAAAGGAAACAAAGGAAACAAAAGCAAAAAGTCTGAAACTCCTAGGATTGAAAGAAATTGGGAAGAGCTTGGACTTATGATGGGTCTTGAAATTCACCAACAATTAAATACAAGGCATAAGCTTTTCTGTCCATGTTCAACTGAACTTATTGATGATGAGTTTGATGATGGAATCATAAGAAACTTAAGGCCAACTCAAAGTGAATTAGGTCAAATAGACAGGGCTGCATTGCAGGAATCCTTAAGGGACATGACATTTAAATATGAGTCATTCAACAATCACACCTGCCTTGTTGAAACTGATGATGAACCGCCACATGCATTGAATAGGGAAGCATTGGACATCTGCATTACAATAGCTTCACTTTTAAACATGAGAATGGTGGATGAATTCCATACAATGAGAAAACAGGTCATTGACGGCAGTAACACAGGAGGTTTCCAAAGAACCGGTCTTGCAGCTACTGACGGTTACTTGGACACTCCATATGGTAGAGTGGCTATTGAATCATTAGGGCTTGAAGAGGATGCAGCAAGAAGGATAGATTCCGATGATGAATTTACTGAATTCCGTCTTGACAGATTGGGAATCCCTCTTGCAGAAATCACTACAGACCCTTCAATGCACCATCCAGAGCAAATCAAGGAAGTTGCTTATATGATTGGTCAGGTATTGAGAAGCACTAATGTAAAAAGGGGAATCGGTACAATCCGTCAGGATGTAAACATCTCCATTACAAGAGGTGCAAGAGTGGAAATTAAAGGTGTGCAAGACCTTGATTTAATGCCTGAAATTGTAGAAAGAGAGGTTCAAAGGCAATTGGCTCTTGCAGACATTAAAGATGAGCTCATTAAAAGAAATGCAAGTGTTGAAGATACCATTTATGACCTTGATGAAGTATTCAAAGACACTTCCTCTAAGATTTTATCATCTGCAGCAAGCATTAAAGGTATTATCTTAAGAGGATTTGATGGCCTTATCGGTAAAGAGATTCAGCTTGGCAGAAGATTCGGTACTGAATTGTCCAGCTATGCTAAGAAAATGGGAGTTTCAGGACTTTTCCACACAGATGAATTGCCTGCATACGGTATTCAGGAAGATGAAGTCAATGCCATGAAAGAGTTCCTGAAGATAGGTCCTCAAGATGCAATCATAATTGTGGCTCACGATGAGGATGTAGCAGTGAATGCATTGAATGAAGTCATAAGAAGAGCAAACATGGCATTCGATGGAGTTGTTGAAGAGACAAGAAAAGCATTGGATGATGGAAATACCGAATATATGAGACCTCTTCCGACTGCAAACAGAATGTACCTTGAAACTGACATTCCATTGTTCCAAATCACCGATGACATGGTTGAACCTATTAAAAACAACCTTCCTGAACTTCCTGATGAGAAGAAGGAAAGAATCAAAAAGGAATACAAATTAAGTGAAGATTTAGCTAGCCAAATAGTCAGAAGACTGCTTGGAGATACCTTTGAATCATTATTATCTAAAGTTAAAGTGGATCCAACAACCGTTGCTTCTGTACTTGTTTCTGATTTAAGGGATTTAAGAAGGGAAGGAATTGATGTTTCAATCTTCGATGAGGATAAATTGGTTGAAGTATTCTCACTTCTTGAAGAGGGAAAAATCTCTAAAGATGCTATCAAGGACTTGATGGTCGCAGTTAGCAAAAAGCCAGATGCTGATGTAAGTGATATTGCTGAAGAGGCTAATTTGACTCTTTTAAGTGAAGATGCAGTTAAAGACATTATCCATGAGATAGCTGTCCAAAATGAGGCAATGATTAAGGAACGCCAGATGGGTGCTATGGGTCCTTTAATGGGAATGAGCATGAAAAAGCTTAAAGGAAAGGCAGATGGTAGTTTAGTAAACAGAATAGTTAGGGAAGAGATTCAAAACCTATTATAGGTTTTGTTCTTTTTTTTTTTTTTTAAATGGATTATTATCAATTTTTAAAAATGGCCAATTTTATAGACTTTAAATATTTTATAAAACTTTAAATCATTGTTTAATGGTGTTAATATGGAGAATTATGACATTATAATTATTGGTGCAGGTCCTGCTGGATTGACTGCAGGAATGTATGCCGGAAGACAAAACTCAAAAACTTTAGTGATTGATAAGGGAATGGCTGGAGGATTAGGTTTGGAAGTGCCTATGATGCAGAATTACCCTGGATTTGACTTGATTGCTGGAATGGAACTCATTCAAAAGATGAAGGCTCAAAGTGAAAATTATTGTGAAATATTGGAAAACACCGTAATTGAATCAATAGAAAAAACAGAAGGCGGTTTCAAATTAAAGACTAAAAATTCTCCTTTATTGATGACATCAGATGATTTGAATGAAAAGGAATTCTTTACCAAAACCATCATTTTAGCTACTGGAGCATCTCATAGGCATTTAAATGTTCCAGGTGAGGAAGAGTTTTTAGGTCGTGGAGTGGCATACTGTGCAACATGCGATGGAATGTTTTTCATTGGAAGAGATGTTCTTATGGTAGGTGGAGGAAACAGTGCTGCTCAAGAGGCATTATACCTTAACAATCTTGGTTGCAATGTGAAATTGGTTCACAGAAGAGATGAGTTGAGATGTGAGCATCATCTTCAAAATGCCTTAAATGAAAATGGTATAGAAGTCCTTTGGAACTCAACAATTGAAGAGATTAAAGGTGATATGGCTGTTGATTCAGTTACTCTCTTAAGGGATGGCAAAAAAGAGGATTTCAAAACAGATGCTGTCTTTGTTGCTATTGGTGATGATCCTTCCAATGACCTGGCTAATGAATTGGGAGTGGACCTTGATGATGATGGATATATCATCACTGATAAGAATCAGGCTACAAATGTAGATGGAGTTTATTCTGCAGGAGACATTACCGGTGGAGTTAAACAGTGGATTGTAGCTTGTGGTGAAGGAGCAGTTGCTGCTATTTCCGCTTATAATTATTTAAATCTTTAATAATTCTTTTTTATTTTTAATAATTTTATTTTTAATTAATTTATTTTTTATAAATTACATTTTTTAAAATTCTTTTTTTATTTTATTTTATTTTATTTTATTTTATTTTATTTTATTTTATTTTATTTTTTTTTTTTCGTATTGCTTTTTTAAAATTCTTTTTTATTCGTATTTTAACGAATCATTAATTTTTTCCAAAAAAAATAAAATAAGATATTTAATTATTTAATCAAATACCTTATCGATTGCTTGAATTAAGATTTTTGCTCTTTTATCACTTTGAGATTTTTTCTCATAGCTCCAAGTCTCAAATACGAATGTAGGTGTTCCTGCCTTAATCAATGGTAAGTGAATATAAGGAGGACTTGTTTGAGTTGGAGGAGACCAGTATAACATCTTAGAATTGTTTTCAATTGATTTAATTATTTTAATGGTCTTTTTAGCCAATTTCATTGAAGGAGCATGCTGATTCTTTGGAACATGTATAAAGTAAGTTTGCTTATAGGTTATTCCGGATGTGGAATGAATGTCAGCCACCAAATCAAAGTTTTGCTTTTTGGCATGAGGGACTATATATTTTTTAGCAAGCTTTTGACCTCTCATTCTTAAGGTGGAATATGATCCTTTCTTTTTGGTTAAAACGATTCTGTAAACATAATACTTATATTTCATTTCCACTTTATTTTTAATGATTTTATAAAGTGAATCATGAATTTGATGTTCCATTGAATGCACTCCAACAACATAAGCTATTTTATATTTAGAGCTGCGGTTTCCAATAGCTCCAATGAAGTATACTTTTCCATAGCTTGTTTTTCCTATAAGCTTGCTTGTTAGCACATTGACTTTAGTGCTTTTGCTTACAGGTATGTAATTGCCTTTTCCAGCATACTTGATGGTAACGTTATAGATGTTGGATTTTAAGCTAATTTTCAATTTAGCTAAACCGTTCTTTTTTGTTATTCTTGTATAGGTTTTTCCATTGATTGTTATTTTAAGAGCTTGATTTGCTATTGCCTTTCCTTCGCTTGTTTTCAAGTAAACATTCAAGCAATTGCCTTTGAATATTCCATATTGTGCAATGGTCATTTTAGTATAGATTGGCTTTGCAATAACTCTTAAATCCAATGTTTTTGATGAGGACTCGTATTTGTCATCCCCTTCAAAATTCAATGTAACCTGATATGTTTTAGCTGCATTTGTTATATTGAATTTAGCCATTCCCTTGCTATTTGTTGTAGCAGAAAGGGTCTTGCCGTTAATTGTAAGTGTAACTTTTTCATTTGAAATAGCATTTTTGGAACTGTCTTTCAAATAAACGTTTAAATAATTATTTTTTATGACATAATCTGCAGAGCTTAAGGTAGTTTTTTCCAATATCACTTCCTGAGCTTCCTCTACTATTGGGTCAGTTGGATCTGTAACTTCAGGTGTTGGATTTGTATCACCTTCTGTGCCCTCTGTCTCTTCAGGAGCGGTCTCTGTTGAGCATCCCTCTGTTTCATCAGTGAGAATTTCATTCACTCCAGTGTCATCACTTAAAATTTGATTTGAAAAAGCATCTGCGCTTTGATCAATTTCACTTGCAGATATGATGCCTATGTTGATTATAAAAAGAAAAATCAATATGGCACTAAAATATATGAACATTTTTTTATTCATTCAATACCTCCTTTTGGGAGTTAAAATAATTCTAAAAAGTCTGATTTTAATTAACCTAATTTTATAAATAATCATTAATCAAAAAATAAGAAAGAATAAATGAAAAATGAAATAACTAAAGATATCTAAAGTTAATATTCCTTTTCAGTTATGAAAATGTATAATACATAAGCTATTGCCAATACTACGAAGATAGGTAATAACCATGCAAACACTTTAATTAAAGCTGCCACTACAATAATAATTATTAAATAGGTTATTAATTCATCGATTTTCATAGTTCTATTTTACCTTTTAATAGTATTTAAATTTATTTAAGTTGTTTAATTTAAGTTTAAAAAAATAGTAAATTAATGTATTAAATTTATATATTATATTAAATATATATTAAATTAATATAATATTATACATTATACAAGCATTTAATTACAAGCATTTAATTTTTTGCTTTAAATGTAATATTATACTAGATTTATTCGTAAAAATGATTTTGAGAGATTATATGACAATTTTAGTTATTAATAACAAGGGACAATACAACCATAGGATTCAAAGAAGCTTACAATATCTTAAGATTCCTTCCCAATTGCTTAGCAATCAACTATCCATTGAAGAGATTGAAGCAAAAGAGCCTATTGGCTTGATTTTAGGTGGAGGCCCTTCCATTGATGATGTGGGAAATGCTCCTGAATTCATCAAGCACTTTGATATTCCTATTCTTGGCATTTGTTTAGGTCATCAGTTAATAGCTAAAACCTTTGGTGGTGAAGTTTCAACTTCCGATACTGAAAGTTATGCTCAAGTGAAAATTAATCTTTTAGATACTTCCAATCTATTTAAAGGTCTTGAATCTCCTCTTGATGTTTGGAGCTCTCATAAAGATGAAGTTCACACTCTTCCTGAAGAATTTGACATTATTGCAAGTTCCTCTCTTTGTGATATAGAAGCTATGAAACATAAGGAAAAAGAGATCTATGGAATTCAATTCCATCCAGAGGTTCATCACACTCCTAAAGGGGAATTCATCTTTAAGAATTTTTATGAGATTTGTCAGAATTATAAAAATGAGTAAATTAAAAAGAAAAAGATTTAGATTATATTTATTTTTTAATTAATTTTACAAAAGGGTTGATAAAATGTTTGATAACTTAGATGACTTTAAGAAAAAAGCAATTGACAATAAAGCTAACTTAAAATTCAAAAACATCAGTATTCCTATTGGTGATGGCGAACAAGATTTCAGAATCACCGGTATTGGTGAAAAAGCTATTAAAATTGAAAAATATGTCAAATATGAAGATATTATGGATGCTGTAATGGATGGCAAAGACGAAGGTTTAGAAGCTATCATTATGGAATTTATCGAAGATTTCGAATAAATCTGGAATTTTTTGCATATTGTTTTTCATAATTTCAATTATTGAATTTATTGAAACAAGCTTTATTGGAACAATAATTTTTAAATAATTTTTTAAGGTATTTTTATGTTAAACCCAAAAGAATTTATTGAAGATGCTATTATTAAAATCAAAGATGAAATTGGTGATGAAAAAACCATTATAGCATTATCTGGAGGAGTTGACAGTTCTGTCTGTTCAGTTCTCACCCAAGAGGCTATTGGTGACAATTTAACTGCAATATTCGTTAACCATGGATTGCTTAGAGAAGGAGAAGCAGAACAGGTTTGTGAGGTTTTCGAAGAAAGGTTAAACTTCAAGTATGTTGATGCATCTGATGAATTTTTATCCGAACTTGAAGGTGTTGATGACCCAGAAGAGAAAAGGAAAATCATTGGAAGAGTATTCATTGAAGTCTTTGAAAGAGAAGCACAAGCAGTTGATGCTAAATACTTGGTTCAAGGTACCATTGCTCCTGATTGGATTGAAACTGAAGGGGAAATCAAGACTCACCACAACATGGCATTGCCAAGCGGTATGGTTTTAAAAGTAGTTGAACCTGTAAGAGACTTATACAAGGATGAAGTAAGAGAAGTCGGTACTGAATTAGGTCTTCCAGACAGCATCGTGCAAAGACAGCCTTTCCCAGGTCCTGGACTTGGTGTAAGAGTAGTTGGAGCTTTAACAAGAGATAATTTGGCTGTTTGCAGAGCTGCAGATGCTATCGTAAGGGAAGAAGTTGAAAAAGCTGGCTTGGATAAGGAATTATGGCAATATTTCGCCGTGCTTACTGACACTAAGGTTACTGGTGTTAAAGGTGATGAAAGAGACTTTGGTTATCTCATTGTAATCAGATTGATCAGTTCCATTGATGCAATGACTGCAACCGTTCCTGAAATGCCTTGGGATGTTATCAGAACCATTTCCAGAAGAATCACTTCTGAAGTTTCTGAAGTTACTCATGTCGCTTTATCCATTAGTGACAAGCCACCTAGTACCATCGAATTCTGTTAATTATCTAATTAATTAACTGTAATTCTCTTAATTTAAGTTAAATTAGTTTTTAAAACTAATTTTAACTATTTTATTTTTCATCATACTTATTTAGCAATCATCATCATTTATTTTATTTAAGGTATTATTATGAGAACATCTAAAACTACTAAGAATGCTTATTTAGCCAAATTAACTGAGAATATACAGATGAGATCAGTTGATGTTGGAAAGGATTTAGATGGGAGCACACCACCATCTGTTTTTATAGGCCGTTGGAGCTATCCTAAAGTGTATGCTGGACCAATGATGGTTCCTCAACTTGGAGACACATACATTATGGACTCTCCAGAGCAGTGGATAGGTGAAAATAAAACTCAGGAAGACATTATTGGCTATAGGTTGAATCTTGTCCGAGGCAAGCAATTGATTGACATTAAGGATTTGGAGAATCCATTTGTCGAAAAGCTTCAGGACATATCCCTTGCATCTAAATCCATAGATAGCGAAGCCACTTTTGGATCAAGGCCAAGCGGTGCAATGTTCAGTGAAGAAAGCACACCTCATGGTCCAAGCGCTTTGATAGAAAAATTTGACATTGATGCAGTCAAATGGGATAAGCAGCTTGAAAAAAGCTTTTATGATACTGATTTGAAGGCTCGTGAAGCTGTAATGAATCTTCACAATAAGGATGTTCCATTTTCAGCTATGCAAAAGGCTTTCTCTGTTGGAGCATTTGGCCTTAAAAAGAACCGAAAATTGGTTCCAACAAGATGGTCAATTACTGCTTGTGACAGCACTATTGCTGATAATCTATTGAAGGAAGTCAGACATTATGATATAATGGACTCTTATAGGGTTTATGAGTTCTCAAGCTTGAAAAATTATTATGCAATTATCCTAACACCTACTGAATGGCAATACGAATGGTTTGAGGCATTTATTAAGATCCTTGGCAAAGAGGAAATTATTTTCTCCGACTATGAAACAAACACTGACAAAACAGAGTATTCCTGTGTAGGCGGATGTTATTACACCGCTAAAATGGCAGTATTGGATAAATTGGCTAAGCTTAAGCTTCAATCTGGTGTCATCATACTTAGGGAAGCTTATTCCGGATATGTTCCCCTTGGAGTGTTCAATGTAAGGGAGAATATCAAATATGCAATGGATGGAGACTATAAGGAGTTTGAATCATTGAAGGAAGCTCTTGTTTATTGTGGAACCAAACTGCAGATTCCAATCAGCAAATATGTGAAGCAAAGCAATTTGCTAAATGAATTATTGCATTCAAAGCAGACAACATTGGATTCCTTCTTCAAGAAATCCCCAGATTTGCAACAATAGGGTAATATAAAAATCATATAGGATTTTTTTTAAAATTAAATTAATTGAATTATTAGGTAAAAATATGAATCTCAAATTTAAAAAACCATCAAAGGAAACTCAAATGGCTATGTCTAAGGTGGCAAGTGGTGATGATAATCAGGATTATCACAGTTTGGCTGAAGGGAAATTAGCCAATATCACTGATCATAGATATGCTAAATTGCTGAATAGTGGAAATTCCTCCATTCTTGCTGCAATGAATTCTATTGATGGTGCTATTTTAATTCCAGACCAAGGAGCATGGAACGGCTTTAAGCAAATAGCTAATTTCTTAAATAAGGATTTAATTACCGTAAAGACTAATAAGGGATTAATTGATTTAGATGAGCTCAATGAATCTATATTATCCTCATCTGAGAATAATATTATAGATTTAGATGATGAAAACAATAAATCTGCTCTATTTTTGACAAGCTTTGCTGCTTATACTGCTGAGCAGGATTTGAAGGCAATTTGTGATTTTGTCCATAAGAACAATATTCTTGTTGTGGAAGATGCTTCAGGAGCTATTGGAGATTATGAGAACAGATTGTCAAATGGAAGTTATTCAGACATCATAATAGGGTCTACAGGCTCTCCAAAAATAGTCAATGTTGAAGATGGAGGATTCATAACAACTAACAATAATTCAGTATTTGAAAAGTCAAAGCTCCTTTTGAAAGCAAATAAGGCAAGCAATATCACTGCCTGTGGAATCTACAATGAACTGGATTTCGCTAAGGACAACCTTAAAAAGACTGTTGATGCATGCCTATACCTTAAGGAAGCTATTGAAGAAAAAACAAGTTTCAATGTATTCCACAAGGATAAAAGGGGAATCAATGTCATCTTAGAAACAGAAGACCCTAAATCATTATCCTATAAGTTACGTCAGGAATTTGTTTTAGACAGTCATGGAATGATTACCAAATGTCCTAATTACAATAGATTGAAAGAAAATGCAGTTGCTTTGGAAATCAAGAATTTGGACATTGAATGTTTAAGCCAAGATAATTTGGATGAAATCATCAAAACTTTAAAGTGCTTTGATAATTAATTAAAAATAGAATTAAAAATAGATTTTTTAAATAAAAATGTTTTGATAATTAATTAAAAATAGTTTTTTTTAATTAAATTATTTTGAAGTTAATTAAAAATAGTTTTTTTTAATTAAAGTCTTTAGAAGTTAATTAAAAGTAGTTTTTTTTTTAATTAAATTATTTTGAAGTTAATTAAAAATAGTTTTTTTAAAACTTCTTTACTCTCTTTTTTCATTGATCTACTATTAATCGAGTAGTTTTATCAATTAATATGTCTGTTATATGCATGTTCTTTAACTCTTTTTCAGGAATATCATATAAGTTTATTAATATTGATTTATCAGCTTCTAAAACAGCATCATTTCTTACAAACATATCAGATAATTCATCGATAAAGTAATCTGGACAATCGATTAGAACAACCGCTATATTCATCTTCCCTTCCTTAAGGCCAAGTATGTCAAATGCCTTGGAAATTTGTCTTTGAGTAGAAGTTCTAATGAGAATTTCAATACCTAAATCCTTAGCCAAGTTTTCCCCTCTTTTGAATGTATTGATTGCATGGATGACACCTTGCTTGAGATGCTCCTTTCCAGCAATTGCATCGGCATTCATAAGCTGAATAATGCCAACATCACAACAGCTGTTTCTAATCTTTTCAACTTGTTCCAATGTTTTAGGAATGCTTTCTATTTCTCCACTGAATCCTAATATTTCAACATTATCCAAATTAGCTAATTCCTTATTGTATTCTTTCATTTTATCGCTCTATTGATTAAAATTTAAAATTATTAAAATATAATATTAAAATTTAAAATTATTAAAATATAATGATTAAAATTAAAATAATAATTTTAAGATTAGTTTTTCTTGCTTTTCTTTCCTTGCTTTTTATCCAAGGAAAACTGCTTGTTCTCAAGCAATCTGTTTACACCGTCAATATAGGCCTCTACACTTGCATTGATAATGTCAGGTTCAGTTGCTCTTGCAGAAATGATCTTATCTCCAGAACTAAGCTTTACGATTACTTCAATCAAAGCATCTGTACCTCCTGTAACTGCATCTACGTGGTATTCCTCAAGCTTTATGTCTGCAAAGTTCTTGATTCCCTTATTCACTGCATTGATTGCCGCATCAACAGGACCTATACCAACATCTGCCTCTATAACTTCCTTATCTTCAATGTTCATCTTAATTGAAGCGGTTGGTCTGATCTTATTTCCTGAAACGATTGTAACTTCATCAAGGTTTATTTTCATTTCCTGCTCAATGTTTAGGACATGCTCTGCAATAGCTTCCAAATCAGTGTCTGTAACGGTTTTTCCCTTGTCTCCAAGGTCCTTTACCTTAAGGAATATTTCATTCAATTGTTCACTGTTCACTTCAATGCCTAATTCATGTAATCTATTGTTCAAACCTTTGGTTCCAACATGCTTTCCGACAATAAACTTACGCCTATGGCCTACGAGCTCTGGCATGATAGGTTCGTAGGTAGCGCTGTTTTTAATGACTCCATCTGCATGAATTCCAGATTCGTGTGCAAATGCATTTTCACCTACTATAGGCTTGTTTGGAGCAAGATAAGCATTGCTTAATCTTGAAACCAATTTGGATGTGCTGTAAAGTTGGTTTATCTTAATGTCAGTGGTGTATTTGCTTTCATCATCGTCACTGTATTTGTATAATGTGTCCAATGATACAACAACCTCTTCAATGGCGGCATTTCCAGCTCTTTCACCAAGACCATTGATGGTTCCATGGAATCTGCTAGCTCCTCCATCAATAGCGGATAGTGTATTTGCTACAGCAAGACCAAAGTCATTATGGCAATGAGCACTAACAGGAACTCCTAAATCAGTGAATTTCCTATAGAAATTAAATGATTTAAGAGGTGTAAGCATACCTAAAGTGTCGCATGGACAGATTCTATCTGCCCCTGCATCTATAGTTGCCCTGAATATTTTCATTAAGTATTCAACATCTGTTCTTGTAGAGTCTTCAGCTGCAAGCTCTACAGCAAGCCCATGGTCTTTAGCGTATTCGACAACTTTTACCGCGTCTTCAAGCATTTCCTCTTGTGATTTCTTAAGCTTATATTTCAAATGCAAATCGGAAGTGGGAACCACTACATTCACAGCGTCAACATCACATTCCAAGCAGTAATCAACATCCTTCACCAATGTTCTTGAAAAGCTTACAATCTCTGCATTAAAACCTTGTGATGTAATCAATTTTATAGCTTCCCTTTCACCTTCAGATGTTATGGCCGATCCCGCTTCAATGGAGTTTACGCCTATTTCATCCAGTTTGGTAGCTATTCTTAATTTCTTCACTGCATTTAAAGAGATTCCAGGTGTTTGTTCCCCATCTCTTAATGTGGTGTCCAATACTTCTATTTTCATTTTTCCACTTCTTTTGATTAAATAATATTAGTATGCGTATAATTGTTTTTTTAAATTATTTTTTTTTTTTACTTAATTTAAATTATTTTTATTTGATGATGATCATTTTTCCATTTCTTCTTTAAACCATTCTACAGTTTCTCTTAATTGCTCTTCAAATTTATCCTCTTCTGGCTTGAATCCTATGTTTTTAAGATTGCTGATATCTGCTAATGAATGTTTAATGTCTCCTGGACGTTCATCTAGATATTTAACTTCCAATTCAGATTCCAAAACATCACTGACAATATCAAATAACTGGTTTATGGTCATTGATTTGCCTAATGCAACATTGACCACTCCATTGTAGTCAGATTCGCATGCTGCAATATTTGCTTTAGCAATTTCCTTTACAAAGATAAAGTCTCTGCTTTGCTCTCCATCTCCATAAATTATAGGGCTTTCCCCTTTTAGGATTGCAGAAATGAATTTAGGAATCACTGCAGCATAAGGTGAGTTTTCATCTTGTCTAGGACCAAAGACATTGAAGTATCTTAATGCTACATAATTCAATCCATAGCTTTCATAGAATGATTTCAAGTATAATTCTCCACTGGCCTTTTGAGCGGCATAAGGGGAGGAAGGCATAGGAAGTTCACTTTCCTTCAAAGGCATGTTCGGATTTTCCCCGTAAACTGCAGAGGATGATGAGAAAACGATCTTTTCAATATCGTTGTTTTTACAGGCTATAAGCAATTTCAAGGTTGCGTCAATGTTTGTTTCATTGTAATTTAATGGTTCTGCCACACTTCCAGGTACGCTTACCTTCGCTGCAAGATGGAAAACATAATCCTTTCCTTTTAAAATCTCATCTAAATCACAGTCTAAAAGATCCTCTTCAATTAAAGTTAAGTTTTTGTGATTCGGATTTTCCAGGTTTTCAATTTTTCCAGAGGACAAATTGTCTATAACTGTCACTTTATTGTCTTTCAATAGCTCTTCAACAATATGTGAACCTATAAATCCGCATCCTCCAGTAACTACAATTTCTTTATTTTCCATTATATCTGGTCCTTTTATTTATAATGTAAAATGATTCAATCACTGATCCAATTCAATGATTAATTTCCATGATTTTATATGAATGATTTAATTTATTTTCTATATTAGTATAAATTTATAATTTTAATACTATTTGAATATTTTGTAAGTTCATATTAATCTAATTCATTGGGAGGTTTGAAAAGAAAAGAATTTTAATTTTTAGGAGTGCCTAAATTTTTATCCATTCTTATGCCTTGTTTTCCAATGATTGTTAATAATAATTCTTTATTTTGTATTATTTCTTTTATTTCTTTTCGATTTTAAAAATAATCTTATATTTGTCCTATTTTTTCGGCTTGTCGATAAGTAATAAAAGATATATATTATATTATAACATATAATTAACTATGATTAGTATAGGTGCTAATGGATTTCAATTATTTGTGAATTATATGGTGGCTATTTTAGTAGCAATAGCCTTAGTGCTAGCTTTAAAATTGCCTCTTCTTCCAGAAAAACCAATCCGATTTTCCTGGACCAAAAGTGCACTATTCCCTACTCCTGTATTCGCTATGGGAATACTGGCTATCTTTTATTCATTAAATGTGTTTTGGATTTATAATGGATTGTTAATTGCAATTATAGTGGGAGTGTTTTCAGCTGTTTTTGTCAAGTATCTATTCGATTATGTTTTCCCAAGCCCTCAAGGAGGTAGCAAATAATGGAACTAATAGTTGGCTTGGTTTTAGCAACCATCATCTCCTGGCTTAATTTTGTGATAGTGGATACATTCCTTGGTCTTCCTGAAGCTCCAGGTGTTAAAGGGGCAGAGACTGTAGGATATTCCATAAAAAATAGGAAAGGGGATTTGGCAGGAGGATTCTTCCAGGGAAACATCTTATGCTCTCCAGATGCATCAGCAGGAACATTGATTGCTTCTATTGGAGTTTACATTCTTGGAATTCAAGGAGGTTTAATAGCTGCATTGCTTGTTTACATTGGAAACAGATTATGTGCAGATCCAGGTTATGCTGGAACAACCGGCGCTTTGACCATGACATTGCTCATATTCATCTTCTCATTCATTGGAATCACTCCAGAGATGTTCATTTGCGGTATGGTAATTGCGATATTCACTATTCAGGGAATTCACCATCCTACAAGTTCAAGATTAATTGGGAAAATAGCAAAATCATTTGGCAGATATACTAAATATGAATAATTAAAATGAAAAAAGATATTGATTTTTATTATTTGTTCAATCAATGATTTAAATCAATATAGAATGAATTAATTAAAGATACAAGGTTAGATCATGTTTATTGAAATTATAGGAGTTATTGCAATTCTAATGGCTTTAAGAGCTGTAATAACCAAAGACAGAGCAGAAAAATTACTTTACATAAATGTAATAGGATTCTGTGTTTCTGCACTCATTGCATTGTATATTCAAACTCCATTTGGTCTTGTATTAGCTGCAACTTTCTTTATCTCTTCTACAATTGGTGCAAATGCAATTGCTTACAGCTTAAAGGATTTGGAAGATGAAATCACATATGATCGGGATATGGAAGAGCATAAGGAAAACTAAATTAAATAAAATTAAAAATTATACTTAAAAATTATACTTAAAAATATACTTAAAGATTATAATTATCATTATTTTTAAAATAATAGAAATGGGATTCAAATGTTGGAATTTTTAGATTTGACAACAATATCAATTGCTTTGATGATAATAGGTGCCATTGGAGTTGTCCTATTAAAGAAACCATTGGATAAGGTTATAATGGTTTCAATCTTGGAAGCAGGCTTGTTTTTAGCTATTGTCAGCTTTAAATATTTGGATGTTGCTTTTTTAACTGCTGTTCTTGATCCATTATCTATTATTGTATTTTTACTTGCTTTAATTAAGATAAATGAAGTGCGCAAATCAAAATTAAAAGATTATTCCACACTTCCTAAAATGATTCAAAGCACTGAAAATGAAACAAGAAACTCTGAAGGTGGTAAATAATGTTCAATCTTGCTCTTTGGGTTTATGTAGGCTTGGCACTTGCCATTTTTGGAAGTCTAGCTACCGTTTGGGGTCCTGGAGTGAAAGACCCAATCATAAGAACCATCAATACTGAAGTGGCATCTGTAGGAGTTTCATTGATTTTACTTACTTACAATTCTACATTAGCTCTTTTGACTTTAATTGCAACTACAATTATTGTGACATTGATATTATTTAGAGCTATTTCTCGTTTAGAAGAGATAGGGGCTGATGTATAATGCTTATTGATTTATTAAACTTAATGCCTGGAGGAAACCAAAATGCCTAAAATAGCTAAATTATGGAATAAATTAGCAAATCCGAAGAATATTCCTAGATTGTTCGCTCTAATTTTAGGTTTGCTCCTAATAGCCGGATTCCTTATTCCTATCGGATTGGATACCGATCAAATCTACACTCGTCCAGCTCCTCAAAGTCAAATGGATGCAGGATTGGCTATTGCTCCATATGATAGAGGAGGGGAGATTTTGGAAAGTCCTGGTGTTACTGAAGCCCAATATCCTGAGAATTCACAAAATCTGGGTTGGATCAATTCATATATGACTCCAATCGCTGAAATGCTAAAAGGTATTTCCCCATACTTTGGAACAAGTATCTGTGCATCCCCAGGTGGAGTGATAGATGAAATCCTTTACTATACAAGAGGTTTTGACACTATATTGGAATCCTCCATTCTTATGATGGCATTCATCATTGCATCATGGCTTGCCATTAACTTCACTATGGATAGAAAGGAGGAAAAAGGTAAAGGGGACATTAAGGAAGATGTAAAAAGAGCTATTGCAAGTTCTGACAAGATAGCTAGTGAAGTTGAGATGAGCAATCGCAAAGCTCGTGAAAAACAAGCTAAAAAGGAGTTCAGGTGATTCGATGGTTGCAAGTATAATTCCACAATTTGTTCCTGCATTCTATAGCTCAATGTATTCCACAGCTTTATACGGCGGTTTGATTGTAGCTTTCATTGGCTTGATGGGAATTGCAATGGAGAAAAGGGATATTCAAGTTCTTATCTTAACTGACATTGTCGGTTTGGCCATGCTTATTGTAGTGGCTGCAGTGGGAACTGATTTGTCTGAAGCATTGATTCTTCCAGGTCTAGTAGTCGAATTGGCAGAGATCATGGCTATATCTGAGATTCTAATATCTCGTGAAATGAGAAAGAAGGATGTAGATACCTCTTTTGCACCAATGCCTTTGAATATAGATATGGAGATTATGACAACCGCTCCTAATTTCATTGCATTATTGTTGATAGGATATGGTGTCTTCCTATCCGGTTTTACTGGTGGTGCAGTAGCTGGTGGAGGTATTGTAATTTATGTATTGAGCAGAAAGGTAAGAGGATTGCCAATAGTTGTTCTTGATGGAGTTGGAGCAATATCCGGTATCTCTTGGTGCTTATGGATCATTGGATTCCTGTTCTTCTTTATCTTGCCTGAATATTGGTTGCTCAGCTTATTCCTGGCTGCTTTAGGATTGCTCTTGAAAGTGGCTTCCAAGATTGGATTGATTGGAATACTGATGAGAGAGGAATACGGAAGAAAATGATAATTATTTCTGATATTGACCATCAGATAAAAATTTAAAAAATTCAAAAATTATATTTATCAATTTATTATTCAAATTTAAAATTCAAAATCAAATGAACTTAAAATTATATTTATCAATTTATTATTCAAATTTAAAATTCAAAATCA
>SUTG01000064.1 GCA_015063035.1 Methanobrevibacter olleyae | reverse complement strand
CTCTTGCCTTATGATCTCCTTGGAGTTCAATCTGACCTTTTTTGGCAGTTCCTCCACAAGCGCATTTGGCTTTAAGAGTTTTAGTAAGTTCCTTAATATCTATATCATGTTCATCTATACCTTCGATAATAGTCATGAGTTTTCCAAATCTTCTTCTGACTGTAAACACTTTTACAGATTGAACTTCTCTTGCAATTTCCTCACAAACGCAAAGTTCTTCAGGAAGACCACATACATCACAGATTTTTGACATTTAATTCTCCTTCTGTTTTTGGTTCATAATTGTAAGAACACGAGCAATAGTCCTTTTGAGTTCTCTAATTTTACCAGGGTTTTCATTAACACCTGCAGCAGCACTTTTGGAAACGTTTTTAGCGAGTTCCGCTTTGAGTTCCACCAATTTTTCTTCGATGTCCTCAATTTCCATTTCCCAAATTTCTTTACTTCTTAAAATTGCCATTTTCTCAACTCCTTAAAGATTATTCCTCTTCGGAATCTTCGGTAGCTGCTTCAAGTTCTTCGAGGTCTTCTTCAGCTTCGACTACTTCTTCAACTTCTTCAATTTCCTCTAAGTCTTCGAGGTCTTCTTCAGCTTCGACTACTTCTTCAACTTCCTCTTCAGCCACTTCTTCTTCAACAATTTCTTCTACAGGTTCTGCAATAGGAGCAAGAATATCAACTTTATCAGGTAAAACTGCTTCAGGAGGCATGATTCTGACAACAATACCTAAAACACCAGGTTTTAAAGGTGCGGTAGCGAAACCTTCTTCAACAAATCTAGTTGCAGGTTCACCACATTTCTTAATGTAACCTTCAGTGAATTTAGCTACAGCAGATCTGGAACCTCTGATTTTACCGGATATAGTTACTTCTACACCTTGAGCTCCAGCACCCATGATTCTGCGGATAGTGGAATATGCCACTCTTCTGAAGTGCATACCTCTTTGGAGCATATTTGCTATTTTAGAAGCCATGATTCTAGCGTTCAATTCAGGTACGTCAACTTCTTTAACTTCAACTTGAGGGTTGTCCAAGTCAAAATTGGTTTTAAGGCTTTGGGTAATAGCCCTTACGGTTTTTCCACCTCTACCAATTACCATACCAGGTCTTTCAGCATAAACGATAACCATAGTTCCTAAAGGAGTAACTTGGATGTCCATTCCTCCGTAACCTGCTCTTTCGAGTTCTTTTTCTAAATATTCATCAATTTTGGTTCTTCTGAGACCTTCTGTAACGAAATCTTTTTCTATCATTATTTAAGCCTCCACTAAAACTATTTGAATATGGGTAGTTGGAGTGTTGAATGGAGTTACTCTACCAAATGCTCTTGGTCTAGCTCCTCTAATGACCATACCTCTGTGTGAAGAGATATGTTCGATTTTAAGGTTTTCTACATCCATACCTTTGTATTCTGCATTTGCTTCTGCATTTTCAATGACATTTAAAATTGCTTTAGAAGCTTTTACAGGGTATCTTCCAGCAGCCCAACCTTTCATGCCTTTTCTGTGACCAACATCTCTGTTGTGTCTTTTGAAAGGAACAGCTTTTTTCATTTCAATTACATCATTTAAGTATGCTTTTGCTTTAGCAACATCCATGCCTCTAATTGCACTACAAATTTCCACACAATGTTTAGGGGAAACTTTAAGGGATCTTGCCATAGCACGTGCTGTTTTGGATTCATCAGCATCTTTATTGTTATAAGCGTATTTGTTTTTAGCCATGTTTTAATCTCCTTATTTAAGTGGTACAAACATAGATGATCTAGTAGCTCCCATACCTGGGTCACCATGTTGAACTCTAGCTCTGGTTGGTGCGAATTCACCAAAGAAGCATCCTAACATTTCAGGGGTGAAAGTTACTTCAACAAAGTCTCTACCATTGTAGATACCGAAAGTGGTTCCAACCATTTCAGGAATTACAATCATATCTCTACAGTGGGTTCTAACTACTACAGGTTTTCCACCTTTCTTATCTTGTTTTTGTAATTTTCTCATTTTATCCAACACAGACTGTTGTCTTGGTAAGAATCCTCTTTTTAAGGATCTTCTTTGTCTTGCTGGTAAAAGTTCAATAAATTCGTCCAAGGACATTTCTTTTAATTCTTCAATAGTATATCCTCTGTATTTAAATATTTTTCTAGCCAATGACACATCTCCTTAAATTATCTTCTTTTTCCAGTACGTTTAGCTGCAATTGAACCGACTTTTCTTCCAGGTGGTGCGTGTCTTGAAATAGTGGTTGGACGACCTGGGTGTTGTCTGTTACCTCCTCCGTGAGGGTGGTCAACAGCGTTCATTGCTACTCCTCTAACAGTCATAAACTTCTTACCTTTAGCTTTATAAGCATGCCATCTGACACCTGCTTTCAAGAAAGGTTTTTCTTTTCTTCCTCCACCAGCTACAACACCGATACTTGCACGGCATTGAGGATGGAAAGATTTTAATTCACCAGATGGTAATTCTACAACAGCTTGAGTTGCATCATGGGTAATTAAAGAAGCATAAGTTCCAGAAGATCTTACGAAACGACCTCCGTCTCCTGGAGTGTTTTCAATATTGTAAATTGGAGTACCTTCAGGGATTTCAGCTAATGGTAAAGTGTTACCGAAACTGATAGGTGCTGAAATACCGCATTCGATATCATCATCAACTTGAATGGTTTCAGGAGCTAAAATATGTCTTTTTTCACCATTTTCGAATTTAACTAAAGCAATAGGAGCAGTTCTTGCAGGGTCGTGAATGATTTCTACGACTTTACCTTTTAAACTACCTTCTTTTTCTAAATCATCGTATGCTCTGTATTGGATTTTATCTTTGAATCTGTGAGAAGCAACACGATGAGCAGGAGTTCCTCTTCCTCTACGTTGGTGTATTAATCGTTTTCCCATAATCAGTCCTCCTTAGAATACTCCCATTTTAACAGCTACATCTTCAGCTTCGCCTTCTTCAGTGAGTTTGACATAAGCTAATTTAATACCTTTTGGAGTAATGTGAGTGTTGACTCTTGCTACTTCTTGGTCATATAGCTGTTCAAAAGCCTTTTTGATTTGGGCTTTTGTAGATGTTCTTCTAACTACAAAAGCAAGTTCGTTGTTTTGATCAATTAAATTCATAGTTTTCTCAGTTACATGAGGTTTAACAATAATTTTATAAGGATCCATAAATATCCACCTTCTTAAACTATACCTAATAAATTCCCACAGGAATCTATTGGAATAATCCTCCTAATTTTTCAACAGCGGACTTAGTATAAACAGTTAACCTACCAGCATGAGTACCAGGTGCTAATAATTCAGCATTTAAGTTTTCTGCTGTAACGACTTCTACACCAGCGTGGTTTCTTGCACCTAAGCCAATGCCTTTGTCTTCAGCTACAACCACTAAAGGTCCTTTGCTGGATTTGTATTTACGTCCTCTTGTTTTTCCTCTACCTGCTCTTATATGTTTGCTGTTTTTAGCTTTAATGATATCATCGTAAACTCCTAATGCTTTGAAGATTTCACGAGTTTCACTAGCAGTCTTAACAGTTTCCAAATCATCTTCAACAATAATAGGAACTTGTTCGAGATTTTCGATTTTGTGACCTCTGCCAGCAACTAATTCTTCATTGGTAGTAGCTGCAACAGCAGATCTGATTGCAAATCTTCTTTCCTTATTGTTTACTTTTTCGTGATGATTCTTTTCAGCTCTTACTGGGTGAGCTTTTCTTCCACCTTTAGCTTGTGGAACGAATGCTGCTCTAGCACCGCTTTTGATTCTAGGTACCATGGCTGCACCTCTACCGGATCCCCAGGATTCTGCAGAAGTTCTTTTACCTGCCATAGGGTCATTACCCCAAGGTTGAATTCTTGCGGATTGAGCGGAAAGAACTGCTCTTTTAATAAGGTCAGGTCTGTATTCTTCACTAAAAATAGCAGGAAGTTCGATTTCTTCTTTTACTTCCCCTTGAATTGAATAAACATTAACTTTCATTTGACTCTCCCCTCTTATACACCTTGCTTGGAAGCAGTACTGATAAATTCAATTTGAGGAGCTGCTTCATCCGCTTTCTTAGGTCTGATAGCTTGTCTAAGAATTACTAATCTTTTAGTAGGGCCAGGGACTGAACCTTTAACTAATACGTAGTCGTTTTTAACTAAACCGTATCTAATAAATCCACCATCAGGGTTAACTGCATCCACTTCAGATACATCTCCGATTTTTAAGACTTTCTTATTAAATTCAGTTCTTTTGTGGTATCCCATTTGACCTGCTTGTGCAACAGTCCACATAGTTCTTTCAGGAGACCAAGGACCAATTGAACCTACGTGTCTTCCTTTTCCACTTCTCATAGCTTTACCGTATTGAATTCTAATATTCCATCTCTTTACAACCCCTTGGACTCCTTTTCCTTTGGTGGTTGCAATAGCGTCTACATATTGTCCTTCATTAAAGATATCGCTTGCTCTGACTTCTTCACCTAATAAGTTAAGTGCATAGTTTAATTTTTCTTCAGCGGAATTTCCACCTAATGCACATTCAAAGATTTCAGGTTTTTTCTTAGGTACGCTAGCCATCTTAGGGTTAGTGTGCACTAAAACTCTAACATCTTCAGTTTTTTCTAAAGCGTCTTGTATTTTTGCAATAGCTTCAGATTTATCATAGTCTTTAGGAAGGGTAATTTTCCTAGAGAGCTCTTCATCCAAATTATCTGCAATAACTTCGGTGATAGCTTTAAGTCCATGAGCAGTTTTTTCGTATGATCTTATCCCCATGATTACAAGGGGTGGTACTTCCAAAACAGTTACAGGAGTGAAAACAGTCATACCGTGGGATGGAGAGTTCTTATCATTGTCTACAACCATAGCATGAGTCATACCTGCTTTGTAACCTGCAAGACCTAAAAGTTTTGGTTCTTCATTACTTGGCCAAGCTTTGATTCTTGGAGTTTCTTTAGCTACTCTTTTACGAGGGCTAAATGCCACAGAACCTTTTCTTGGTTGGTGATGTCTTACCATTTTTTTCCTCCGTTTTGTTCATATTTTCCTATAATTAATCAGTCTAATCTATTCAAATATTTTAATTTCTATTAATCTATTAAAATAGATTCTTTTACAAATTTTGATTCATTGATCCAATCATTTTCTTTAAGTTGTCTAATCTTAAATTAAATTCTTAATCAATAAAATCTCAGAATAAATAGCCATATTTGCTCTTTTAGTCAAATCGCTAAAATTCTACACTGTTTAAACTTGATTATTCAGTTTATAGTTAATAATTTAGCATACAGTCTCCTAAATCAATCTAGATTGAGCATACAGCCTAAGTTTAAATAATAATATCTAATAATATCTAGATTAAGACTGTAGAGGCAAAAATTAAACAGCATATAAGCTAAATAAAGCTAGATAAACGTGAAAAACAAGCTCAAACTTGTTTATGTACTTCTCAAAGATTTATTATAAAGCTCATCTGACTTCATAACTTATCCCATGTCTTTATGGAATATCTCCATTGCGGAGCAAACTTTATAGTGTCTAATTATAAAGCAAATCCTTGAAAGCTAAAGCTGACAATAGCTAAAGCTTCGATCTATATGTTTTTTTAATGTATTTATAATATTACGTATTAACGCTACGTAAATGCGGAAGTTAATAATGAACTATTAACTTAAAGTATATTGAAAATAGCTAAAGTTGAAATTACAGCTTCTTCGGTTCTTACGGTCTCGGTTCCTTGATTTGGAATTGTATTTAACTTTATAGTTTCCCACTTGGAACTTTCCACATTTTCTGAAATGGAAGAATATGGTCCTCCGAACACGATAGCTATATGATTTGAACTTTCCACCTTAGTTTTCAATTCGTCAAAAATAGTATCGATTGTATCTGCATACTTTGTAGTTTCCACCACAAAGTCGGGATTAACTAATTTTAAGCTATTTTTAAGACCTTTATTTGTAGATAATGTCTTAAATCCCCAGTAAATGTCATCTGGTTCATCAGGTGTGACTATTACCTCTTTAGCAAACTTAGTGATTTTAAATGAAAATATTTTATTCACAGTAAGTTGCTCTTTGCAAAACGCCAACTTATCCATACCTATATTTACAAAGGTACCTTTCTTGTTCCTTTTGACAGTGTATCCTTGTCTGTAATCCCCTAATTCAGGTTGACCTACAGGATGGTGAGGAACTCTTAAAGGAGGCAAGATACCAACATGCCTTAATTCAGGCTTTATAGGAATTGCCTTTTTTCTAAGGTATTGTGGAGTGTCCATATACTTGAGAATTTCTGCTATGAAATCTCCATCCTCGCTCTGTTCACTGTCTGGAATGGAAAGATCTTTATAAACAACGACTTCATCAACTTCAAACAAAGCTAAAGCCCTTCCGATTAAACCCACTTTTGATGTTTTTAATTTCAAGTCTTTAGTTTCTGCCAAGAATGAATTCGGTATAAAGACTGACACTTTATTGTTTTGCATATTATCAAATTTTAATTTTTATCTATATGCAACAAAAATAGACCAATTTAAAATATCCAGTCCAAAAGAACTAAAATCCAAAATATAATCTAAAGTAAAATAAGAAAAATAAATAATTTCATGACTCCCATGATTTAACACAGTTATAAAACATAGCCCAAGCTAAACCATCAAAAAACCTATGAGAATTGATTCTTTACACTGATATTTAACACTAGACACCATGTTTAATACCAATAAATCATGAAAATTAAATAAAAATTTAAAAATTTCTTATAAATTACATAATGTAGACATATAGATTAGTAATATTTAAGTTATTTATAGTATATAAAGGTTTTGCTAAAAAAAGTATTTTTGGAAATTAATAAAAAATTATAATTAAAAATTATAATAAAAAATTATAATATTATATATATTTTTATTGTATTATTTCTAATTTATGGATTATTTTTATTGTCTTAAGATTCAAAATTCTCAACTCTCAATACAACAACTTTTACATCACGAGACTCTTCACTATGAAAATCATAAATCTTTGGAATCGGGAATTTATATGCCAGTTTGTGAGTGACCTCGGCACCAAGGTCCCTATAGTAGTCAATCACAAACTCTTCAGTATTTTTCATATGAAATGAGTAAATGACATCAGCACTGCCAACTGCAAATTCCATGAATTTTCTATCAGCATGCCTTTTTCCCTTCTCTTGAGATCCAAAAGGTGGGTTTTGAATCAAAGTGTCAAATCTATTTAATGAACTTTCACCATTTTTGATTTTGATTAGATTGCTCCCATTTAATAAATCACTTATTGAATTAAATGAATTAATATCTCCAACTATGAAATTTAGATTAGTGTTATCTATATCATGTTCTTCAAATACAGTATTTTGAGTGATTTTTGCTAAAGCTATTGATTCGCCGTCAATGTCAACACCTAATGAACAGCTTGCACCCATAAGTGAAGATGCGATTGCAAAGATTCCAGTTCCGCATCCAAGATCCAAAACGCTCATGTTGCCAATGTCACCTAAACCATATGCATTCCACACCAAATCTGCAGCAATTGTTGCAGGTGTGGAATACTGTTCAAGTCCAACTTTAGGATTTGGATGATTCGGAACTTTTTCCAAAATCATTTCAAGATGTTTCTTTTTTGAAATTTTCATAAAATCACAAGAAGTAAAAATATAATTATATAATATATATTATTTTAATTAATATAATTTTTATTTATTAAAATATTTTTTTATTATTAAAAATTTTAATTTTATTTCCATTAATTTTTTTATAAATTCAATTTTTATTATTAAAAAATTTTAATTTTAGGCCTATTAATTTTTTTATTAATTCTATTTGATTTGTATTAAAAATTTTATTTCCATTAATTTTTAAAAACTTTTATTTTTAACAACCCAAAAAATCATTTCCCAATAATGACAAAATTTAATATTAATATTAATCATATATAATATTATAATGTTTGATAATAATATGATAAACAATATGATAGATAATAATCATATATTTTTTTATCATAATTTTCAAGATAATTTAAATTAAAAAAGAGGTATAACATGTTTGAAAAAGTACTTATTGCAAATAGAGGAGAAATTGCTATACGTGTTATGAGAGCATGCCGTGAATTGGACATGAAAAGTGTAGCAGTATACTCAGATGCTGATAAAACTTCTCTTTATACTAATTACGCAGATGAAAGCGTTCCTTTAGGAAACCCTTCTCCAAGCCAGTCTTATTTAAACATTGAAAAGATAATTAATGCTGCAATTGAAACTGGAGCAGATGCAATTCATCCAGGATATGGATTCCTAGCTGAAAATCCTGAACTTGGAAGACAATGCGAAAAGAATGGAATCAAACTGATTGGTCCTAAAGGAGAGCACATTGAAAAAATGGGAGATAAGATCACTTCCAAACAATTAATGAAAGATGCAGGTGTCCCTGTCATTGAAGGTACTCCTGATGGAATCAGTGATGTTGAGGAAGCAAAGGAAATTGCTGAGGCAATCGGATACCCTGTAATCATCAAGGCATCAGCTGGTGGTGGGGGAATCGGTATGCGTGCGGTTTATGAAGAGGATGAACTTGTGCGTGCACTTGAAGCAACCCAATCAGTAGCTTTGAAAAACTTTGGGGATGCAACCGTATTCATTGAAAAATACCTTAAAAAACCAAGACACATTGAATTCCAGGTTTTAGCTGATGAGCATGGAAACACCATCCATGTAGGAGACAGGGAATGTTCCATCCAAAGAAGACATCAAAAGCTATTGGAAGAGGCACCTTCCCCAATCATGACTGAAGAATTAAGGGAAAGAATGGGTGAAAGTGCAGTTAAAGCTGCTGAATCCATTGGATACAACAGTGCAGGAACTGTGGAATTCTTATATGAAAATGGAGAATACTACTTCCTTGAAATGAACACACGTATTCAAGTGGAACACCCAATCACTGAAATTGTAACTAATACTGATTTAATCAAAGAGCAAATCAAAATAGCATGCGGTGAAGAATTGGCATATGAACAAAAGGACATTCAGATTACAGGACATGCCATTGAATGCCGTATCAATGCAGAAAATCCACTTGCCGACTTTGCACCAAACCCTGGCAAGATTACAGGTTACAGATCCCCTGGTGGACC
>SUTG01000091.1 GCA_015063035.1 Methanobrevibacter olleyae | reverse complement strand
AGTACCAATATTCCAAGTTACAGTATGAGAATCTTCATCATAACTACCGCCAGATACCCAAGCAAAGTTAGGATCTAACTTATCAGTAACATTAGCATTAGTAGCATTGGATTGACCATTGTTGGTAACAGTAATGGTAAAGGTAACGTTATCACCAACAAATACTTCAGTAGCGTTAGCAACTTTAGTAATGTCTAAAATTACTAAGTTTACAGCTTCGAGACTTACATTTGCAGATTTGTTTTGTTTACCATCGAAGATAGAAGCGTTTGCTACATTGATTGAAGTACCGTTATTGGTAATCAAGAATGTAACAATTAAGCTTGATTCTCCTTTTGCAGGTAAATTAGCTAAAGACCAGACGTTATTACCTTCATAAGTCCATTCGCCACCTACAGTAGCATTATAAGTTAAATTATCGGTATTAGCGTCAGTGATCTTGACGGAAGTAATATCTGCATCAACAAGGTTAGTAACGGTTATATTAAAGGTAATGTTATCATATACGTGAATTTCCATACCTTCAGTATAAGGTTGACCATTAACTGCAATGATGGTTTTAGTAAGATCCCATTCGTATGGAAGAACTTTTAAAGTACCATTGCCAACTACAGTTTTGGTTTCATTCTTACCAGTAGTTACATTGTAATATAAGTAAGTACATGTAGCTTGAATCTTATATTCACCAGGAGCTAATGTTTTGAATAGAGTTTCTTCGGAAATTTGGAAAACTCCTTCATCAGAAGTATTACCGTAACCGATTTCTATTGGTTGATCATTAACTATTACAGTAAGGTTAATAGTTGCATTAGCTACAGGCTTATTACCATCAACTACATCAACAACAACTTCTTGAGCAGACTCATTTCCTTCATACATAGTTACATTATTTACAGTAACTCCTGGATTAATGTTAATCGCAGTAATGTTAGTAATGTATTTGTAGTAAGGGTCTTCAGTGTGAGTCATGTTAATAATGAACCAAGAACTTGTATCAGTAGGAATATCCACTGAAACTGTACCTGATAAATTGGTTTTTAATGTATCATTGTAATATACAACATTACCATTTCTATCATATACAGTAATAACAATTGCTTGCTCATTTTCAAGATCATCTTGGTAAGGTATTCTTCCACCATCAGAATTTTCCCATCCTAAAACAGGATTTGTACCATTAATGTAAAGACGTCTATTAGAACCATTATTGTAGATAGCATTTAATATATTGTTACCACCAGTTAAGTTGGTTTCAATCTTATGAGTTTCGTTATCATAAAGAATTGGTAACCAATATACCCAAGCTTGGTTTTCAACAAAAACACAGTTATCTATATAATTGTCTCCAGTTCCATTAGGATTTACATAGATTGCAGAACCGTTACGAGCAGTGTTGTGAGTGAAGTTAGAAGCAGTCACATGACAGCCAGTACCTTGGATGTAAACAGCTCCACCTAAACCGTCATCTTTTTTGTCTTCATCAGGAAGCGCATTATTCTCTTCAAAATTACAATTGGTAATATTGGTACCGTTACCGATAACTTGAACAGCACCACCATAACAACTAGCGTTACAGTCAGTGAAATTACTATCAGCAATTACAGTATTAGTACCAGAAATAAATAATGCTCCACCACGAGAACCAGGATTGTTTACAACAGTATCTGAAGTAAAAGTGGAATTGCTAATTTTAAGATTGTTACCAGTAACAATCATAGCTCCACCTTGGGAAGTACCACCAGTACTTGTACCAGTATTGTTGGTAAAGTTGACTTTATCCACAATACCATTGTTACCTTCCCAGTAAATAGCACCACCGTCGTCTCCAGCAGTGTTATCTGCTAAAGTAGAATTAACAATTCTAGTGTTAGTACCTCTTACAAATACAGCACCACCTTCTTCAGCAGCAGTGTTATTAGCAAAAGTAGAACCAGTAATGTTAGTTCCGCTTCCTGCAATATAGACAGCCCCACCACCTTCAGCAGCACTAGTGGTATTAGCGTCGTTATTCTTGAAAGTTGAATTGGTAATTTGAGTATTACTACCTACAACACTAACTGCACCACCATAAGTAGCGGTGTTGTTTTCAAATTCAGAATTAAAGATTTTAGCATTACTGCCTCCACCAATAATCTGAACAGCACCACCATCCCTAGAAGCAGTGTTATTATAGAATTTAGAATTGTTAATAGTAACACCATTATTATTAGTGTATACTAAACCTAAAGCACCAGCATAACCTTCTTCATCTTCATTACCATGACCTTGAGCCTTATTTCCTACAAATGTACAGTTATTTACAATAGAATTTCCTGAGTGGAAATGAACAGCCCCAGAGGAAGGAGCAGTATTATTCTCAAAGTAACAATTATCAAATGAACTGATTTTGTTATTTTGATTACCGAATAAACATCCTACACCACCATGTGCTGTTGCATGATTGCCTATAAATGTAGTGTTTACAAAATTAATATCATATGCTCCATTTTCAGAACGTATACAACCACCTACTTCTGCAGTGTTATTCTCAAAATAGGAGTTTGTAATATTAATATCATGACGATTTCCTTGAACATGTATTGCACCACCCCAAATTAGATTGTTTCCATTGTTTGTAAAATTACAATTTTCAATAGAAACATGGTTTGTATCAATGGATACACAAACACCACTACTATTAGTAGTAGGATGTGCATTCACAAAATTAATACCTCTAATGTGAACATTAGGAGCGGAAATATGCAATAACTTGTTTCGGCCTAAACCATCAAGAGTAGCTTTACCTTCATTCTCTGCACAGATTAACAAATAATCATATTGATGAGAAACTGTGGCATAATAAGTATATCCTGAATGAATTCCAGAATAAGTACCATCAAGCAAAACAATCTTTAATGTGTCCGGGGCATAATATCCACCATTCTGATCCAATGCATGTTGAAGAGTAGCATAAGGCCTTGCTTCTGTACCAGTACCAGTAGTATCACTACCAGTAGGGGATACGTAAACAATACGATCAAATGTAGCTGGGTCTGCACCGAGTACTTCATCGTCTGAACTAGCTTTTAAAACGTCTTGAGAAGAGTCATCAACAGAATTATCATTTGAATTATCATTATTGCTGGAAGCATCTGCAGCTATATCGCCGGATAATGACTCATTAGAATCACTAGGATTCGCTTTAGGATTATCACTGACTTCTGCAGATATTACATCATCGATACTTCCAGAATCCATATCAGTTGATGTAATTGTATCAATAGCCGCATCATTACCTACAACAGCATCATCACTTACATCAGCAGCGCTGACAGAAGAGACCATCATAAGTAAGAGGAATATAGACATCAATAATACAATATTTCTCTTATCAAATAGTTTCATAAATTTTTTCTCCAAACAATTTCGATGTGAGAAAATAACATATGTGAATTCAATCATATGCTATTGAACATTTATCAATAAAAAAATGAAAAAACTCAATATTTTTTAATGTAATAAACACCCCTACCAAAACTTAAACATTTATATAAAAAATGTAAAAATTTCAGCATTACATCACATCTAAATGATATATATATATTATTAAACCTTATAAAGTTTTTGATTTTATACAAAGTTCAAAAATCAAAGTTCAAAAATAATCAAATAAAAATTGCCTATGTATAAAAATTGAATAAACTCTTGTTCAAAAATATCTAAATTATTTTATTTCTGAATAAATTCAATTAAAAAGTGAATTAAAATTAGAAAAAATTAAAAGGGTCAAATAATTAAATGTTTAGCTAAGAAAATGAGCAAATTCTTATTTAATGTGTTTTATTAAAAAACTATAAACAATGTATTTAAATAATCTAATTTTTAATTTAAATAACACTTCTTTCAATAATAATAAATAGCAATGTTTATAATATATATTATTATGATAATCTTGAATAATAATGCAAATATAAAACAGTTTCAATTAATCAAATTCCTAAATGAGAATTGCAATGATGATCATGTGATATCAAGAATTTCAATTGTGCTTCGTAGAGACAAATTAGAAGCTCCTTATTATATGAATACCAAGATTAGACTCTCTTCATGTCTTGATAATGGAGAAAAGGGACTTATTCATGCAATGAATATATTAAATCATAGCAGAATGTACAATTTAACTGAAGACAAATACAATGAAATCAGAACAATGATCATTCATACATTTGAAGACAATGAATCTGAACAAGTTGAATTCTCTAAAAATGATAAACAGATTAAAATAGCTATAATGTCTAAAAACGATGAGGAATTCAAGAATCTTTATGAAAACTATCATGAACTTTTTGAAAAAATAGATAATCTAATTGATTAGAGAACATTATCCTATAAAAAAAATTATAAAAAAAATTATAAAAAATAAGAAATTAGCCAATAATACGGGGATTAATCAATGAAAGAAATTGAGAAAATGCAAGCTGGATTGGAATATTGTTATGACGATGAAGATATTTCAATGATGAAGTTGCATGCCATAGAAAATGCGAACGTATTTAATTCTCTCGCAGAAGATGATTTGGACAAACAGCATGAGGTATTATCCGAGATTTTAGGTTCTGTTGGTGAAAAGGTATGGATTGCAAAGCGATTCTGCTTTGATAATGGCAAAAACATTTTCATCGGTAACAATTTTACTGGAAACTTCAACTTGACAATACTTGACATCAAAGAAGTCTACATTGGAGATAATGTAATGATTGGTCCAAATACTACTATAACAACAGTTGGCCATCCATTATCCCCTAAAAAAAGACGTGACCATTTAGCACAGGCCTCTGAAATCAAAATTGGAAATGACGTATGGTTAGGTGCAAATGTGACAATTCTTCCAGGAGTGACCATTGGAAATAATGTGGTTGTTGGTGCTGGTGCAGTGGTCAGCAAAGACATTCCTGACAATTCCCTTGCACTTGGAGTTCCTGCAAAAGTTGTTAAAAAATTGGAAAACGATGTTGAGCAAATTTAAATCCGTGAAAAAAATAAAAAAACAGTACACTATTTAAAAAAAATAAAAAAAATAAAAAAATAAGAAATAGGTTAAGTTTTGAACTTAACCAAAATTTTTCTAGAATAATGGATCTTTAACTCTAGCGATTCTAAATGAATTTATATTGTAACCATAATAAAATTCAAATCCCTTTTACAATTATCAGTTTTACTTTTAAAAAATCAGCATAATAATTATATAACAAATAAAACAAATGTCTAATTAACAATTATAGGATTTGAATATTATGTGCATATGTGTAGTAGCATCCCCAATTAGATTATAAACAACTTTTTTTTAAGACAAAACTATCTAAAATTTTAGTATACTTAGCCTATGCTATCTACAATTAACTTATTTTTTTGATAGTTTCAAAATTTATACTTTTTTACAATATAATTAATCTAAATGGAGACTATTTACTATGGAACGTAATGAAACAGAAGGGGTAAATTTACTTAGAGGAAATCCAAAGGAAGCCGTTAAAAAATTGGCATTGCCATTGATGCTGTCAATGATGGTGATTTCATTATACAACATCATCGATTCATTTTGGATTGCAGGTCTTGGTGCAGACCAGCTTGCAGCTGTTGGTTTTGTAATACCGTTGGAATTTTTAATAATAAGCATTGGAACAAGTCTTGGTGCAGGTATCACATCTGTTGTGTCAAAATACATCGGTGAGAAAAATGACAAGATGGCAGATAATGCAGCAACACATTCAGTCTTACTAACAATACTTGCATCCATTATCGTTACAGTGATTTTTACAGTATTTGCAAGGGAATTACTGATGTGCGTAGGCGGGCGTGGTCTAGCTCTTGATTACGCTATGCAATATGGACATATCTACTTTTTAGCAAGCATTTTTGTAGTGATGCCCAATGCATTATACGGTCTTTTAAGATCAGAAGGTGACACCAAAAGAACAATGTATGTTATGGTATTATGTGCAGTTATCAATATGATTCTCGATCCGATATTCATTTATACATTAAATATGGAAATGTTTGGTGCAGCATTATCCACAATCATTTCCTTAGCTATTGTTTTAGCAATAATCATCTATTGGATTTACATCAAAAAGGACACTTATCTAAAACCTACATTAAACAATTTTCAATATGATAAAGGAATTATAATTGATATCTTGAAGGTTGCTGTTCCTGGAATATGTGAAATGATTTTCATAACTTTCATAACTGCAGTCATGCATTTCATAATTCTGGCAGTGTCTACCACAGATTCAATCGCCGTTTTTGAAAACGGCTGGAGAATGGTAACTCTTGCAACCGAACCGATGATGGCAATATCAACTGCATTGATATCAATTGTAGCTGCAAACTATGGTGCCAAGAATTATAAAAACATTAAGGTTGCCTATGATTATTCAATGAAGTTTGGAACACTGCTTGGAATCGTTGCATTGATAATCTTTTTAGTTTTCGCTCCGCAAATTGCATATATCTTTTCATACGGTGAAACAAGTATGAGATTATTGGATCCTACAATAACATTCTTCCACATCTTTGCATGGTTCTTTATAGTCTTTCCTGGAGGAGTCATTTCAACTTATGTCTTCCAAGGTCTTGGTAAGGGAACACATTCCCTGATTTTTACAATTATCCGGGAAGCAATATGCGCAACATTTTTCTCAATACTTTTCGGAATAATATTAGGATGGGGAATAAATGGTGTATGGTTCGGAATATTAGTCGGATATACAATTGGAGGGTTAATTGCCATTGCCTATGCAAACAATTATCTTAAAAACTTAAGTAAAACAGAGGATAATCCTTTTTGATTATCCTTTTTTATTTTTTAAAATACTGAGATTTGAATATAAAAAAAGATAAAAAAATGGCCAAAAATGACCATATGAAAAATAGCTTTTTTTCTAGAATAAAGGATCTTTTACTCTAGCTATCCTAAATGAATTTAATATAACCACTAAAGTTAAACCCAAGTCACCTATACCAACAGACATCATCAATGTAATTAATCCTAATATTGCAAGGATTACAAAGAGAGCCTTTACGAAAATGGATAGTGAAATGTTTTGTTTAATAATATTCATTGTCTTTTGGCTTAAACTGAATAGGTAAGGCAACTTGCTGATATCATCCTGCATTAGAGCCACATCAGCAGTTTCAATAGCTACATCTGAACCTGCTGCACCCATTGCAATACCTATGTTTGCACGTGCCAAAGCAGGAGCATCGTTGATTCCGTCACCAACCATAGCCACATCACCAAACTTGTTACGGATAGTGTCAAGAATGTTTAGCTTATCTTCAGGCAAAAGATTGGAGTAAACATAATCCAGTCCGATTTCATCAGCAACTTTCTTGGCAGCAATCTTATTGTCACCAGTCAACATGATGGTTTTGACTCCTTGCTCCTTTAAGTCTGAAATAACCTCTTGGGCATTGTCACGTATTTTGTCAACTACAGTCAATCCAGCAATGACTGACTCTGAATCTCCAATGAAGATCAATGTTTTGCCTTCAGAGGAGTATCGGTTGATTTCATCTTGAGAAACATTGAATTCACTGCCTTCAATCAAAGACTCATTAGCAGCGTAATACTGTTTTCCACCAATATTACCTATGATTCCTTTTCCTGGAACGTTCTTAAAGTCTTCAATATCATCAAATTTGATGCCATTCTCATTGGCATAATTGATGATTGCCTGAGCGATTGGGTGAGAGGAACTATGTTCTAATGAAGCGGCAATCTTAACGATTTCCTCTTCGGTGTAATTCTCATCCAATACATTAATATCGCTTAATACAAGCTTTCCTTCAGTCAATGTGCCGGTCTTGTCAAAGATAACCGCTTTCACATTACGCATCTCTTCCACATAGGTACTTCCCTTAATGATCACTCCCTTTTTAGTGGCAGAGGTGATTGCAGACACCATACCAATTGGAGTGGATATTAAAAATGCGCATGGGCAACTGATTACCATGATTGAAAGTGCCTTATAGACCCAATCCACTAAATTCTGACCAAATAATAATGGAGGTACAAAAGCTACACATGCAGCTATGACAATCATTAAAGGGGTGTAATACTTGGAAATGCGCTCCACCATAGTTTCAGTATTGGACCTGTTTAATTGAGACCTTTTGACAAGAGTTACGATTTTAGAGATTACAGAATCCTTAGCCTCTTTAGTAACTTCCACTTCAAGGTATCCATCTTCATTTACAGTACCTGAAAAGACTTCATCTCCAACGGTTTTTGTAACAGGAAGGCTTTCACCTGTAATGGATGCCTGATTTAGGGAAGAAGTACCATAAGTTACTTTTCCATCTAAAGGAACCTTATCTCCAGGCCTTACTATTACTATTTCCCCAATTTTCACATCATCAATTTGGCGAACCTCTTCGCTTTCTCCCACTTTCACTCTTGCAGTTTCAGGGGCAATTTCCACTAATGCCTTAATGGAGCGTTTTGCCCTATGTTCAGCAAGGTCTTCCAGGAATTCCGCTATGTAGTATAATAACGCTACAGCTGCACCTTCTTCCCCGTGACCTATGATAAATGAAGCGATACAAGCAATAACTACAAGAAGTGCAGGACCGACAGTGTGACGTTTAACAAGTGATTTATATGCAAGAATAGCTATTTCGTAACCTGCTATAAGAGCTGCAAGCATGTAAATTATTGTTACGATTGTATGGTCAAATGATAACCATTCAAGTATGTGTCCGCCTATGAAGAGTATTCCGCTTGAAACCATGATTTGTATTGGCCTATTGTAGATAAGTGGCTTACCCTCTGCAAGAAGCTCTCCATGTCCGTGGTCATGCCCATGGTCATGTCCATGATCGTCATCATCTGCACAATCTGGGCATGCACATAATGAGAAATCGTCATCATGGTCTTCTCCACATCCACAGCTATCTCCATGGTCATGATCGTGGTCATGATGATGGTCATGACAATCACAATCAGGGTCTTCACAAGAATCACCTACTACTTTAGGGCTGTGCTCATGCTCTTCATGACTATGCTCATGATTATGGTCATGATGCTCATGAGCGTGTTCGTGTTCATGATGATTAACCTCTTCATCTTGACAGTCATCATCATCACAACC
>SUTG01000011.1 GCA_015063035.1 Methanobrevibacter olleyae | reverse complement strand
TTTTACAATAGTTTTATATTTTTTTTTTTAACTTATTTTTTTAAAACTTTTTTTAATTTATTTTACTTTTTTTTAAAAAATTAAAAATATTTATATAAAACGGATTTTATAGTATTTTTATATTAGTAAAAAAATTAAATTTATAATAAACAAATCATATAAAGGGGTAAACAATGTCTAGTGTAGAAGTAAATTTAGAAAAAGCAAGAGCCTACAATAAGGTTAAGAAGTATGAAGAATCCTTAGAGCATTATGAGTTGGCATTGGAAGCTGATGGGGAATTGAGCCAAGGAGATAAGGATAAATATGCTTGGGATTTGTACTTTGTAAAAGTTAAGGATAATGAATTCATTGATGAAATTGAGGAGTCTGCTAAAAAGATAGTCAGTGCTGTTAGCCAAAAGGACTCATCTAAAGCAGCTAAACCATGCCCATACACTTTATCTGTAATCAGATTAATGAAAATATATACAGAAAATGAAAAGTATTTGGATGTATTGCGTTGGGCATCTAAACTAGACCCAAAAAAATTAAGCAATCAGCAATTCAAGCCAAATGCTGAAGTGACCATGAATTCCAATAAGGAGAATTACTATCTTCAAACCACAAAAGCACTGCTTGAAATTGACAAATACGATCAGACAATCAAATATTGCCAGGATGCATTAGTCACAATTCCGCAATTCAATAACAATAATGATGTTTGGTTTAAATTAAGAATAGCTAAATCCTATAAGGAATTAGGAGAGTATGATGATTCCATCGAGTTCTTAAAGGACATCTATAAAACCAAGCAGGATTGGTATATCTCAAGGGATATGGCTGAGAATTACTTCTTCAAAGAGGAATTTGACGAATCATTGAAATGGGCAGCCAAAGGAATATTGGCTCGTGACGGTAAGCTTGAAAGCAAAGTGAAACTATTCTCTTTAGTTGGAGACATTTTGGAAATCAAAGGCTTTGAAGATGAGGCTATAATGAATAAGTATATGTATTATGTGATTCGTAATGCTAAGGAATGGCCTATTGATGATGAATTAAAGGATTTATTAGGCAATTATGGTCTTGATTTGGAAAACAAGGACTTCAAGTCATTATTCAAGGAATATGAAAACATGTGGATCAGCATGAAATACTTTGGTCAGGAAAGGCAATATGGTGTAATTGACAAGGTATTTGACCATGGAAAATCAGGATTCATCAAGGCAAACGGCAAATCATACTATTTCAATACCTATGAATTCAAGGACGATAAGGATTATATCTATGAAGGAACTGAAGTCTCATTCTATTTAGAGGAGGCCTACAATAAGTCCAAGGATGAAATGGTTATGAATGCAGTAAACATTTACTGTGAAATGCTTTAAAAATAGTTATTTTAATTCAACAATTTAAATAATTAAAATAGTTATTTCAATTTAAAAATTTAAGAATTAAAAATAGTTGTTTTAATAAAAAATTTAAAATATTAAAAATATTTAAAAATAGTAAATAGATTGATTAGAAGATTAATCAATCTTTAATTAAAAATATTTAAAAGTAGTAAATAGATTGATTAGAGAATTAATCAATCTTTAATTAAAAATATTTAAGAGTAGTAAAAAGATTGATTAGAAGATTAATCAATCTTTATAAATTCTTTTTTTCTTATATTTTATATTCAATATTCAATAATTCTTCCTTTTTCTTTTCAAACTCTTCTTTAGTCAAATAGCCTTTTTCAAAGAGTTTTGCATAGTTCAATAACTCTTCTGCAGGTGAGAATTCAATATTGAAAACCATTTTTTTATGGTGGCATTTGCATTTTCCATGCCCATGCTTGTGGCATTTGCATTTGTCTTTATCATGTTTGTGATGGCATTTGCCTTTGCCATGTCTATGCTTTTTATGATGGCCTTTTGAGTATTCCTCATCATCATCTTCCTTATCTTTTATTTTTTCCCTATTCGCTTTAATTCCAAAGACCTTATTTGAATCATCATATTCCTTGGATTGGAAGTATTTTTTATTCTGTGACTTTTTATTCTCTTCTTTCATTTCATCTTCAATTTCCTTTTGAACACTTTCCATTTGCTTTTTAAAGCTTTCTCTTAATGCATCTGTTGGGTTCAATTCATTAATGTCAAGGTCTTTTGTGTCATCATGAATGAATACTTTCTTATATTCCCTAAATCCATCATATTCCATTAGGTCTTCTTCAGTTATCTTATCAGGATTATCTGAGAGTACTTTCAATCCTTTCTCTGTAATATTGTAATACATAAATCTATTGGATTCAATCAGTTCAGCTTTTTTAAGGTAAGTGTTTGCTGTGCTGATTCTGGAATTTATTACAGGTTCATTATTAGCTAATCTGATCTCCTTATCTTCATCTGAAATGTCTATGTAATCTATAACTTCTTCTGTAATTTCCTGAACTTTATATTCATCCTTATCCTTGATTATCTCAAGTAAAGGTAAAACTAGATCATAGGTTTCCGGAATTGCCATATTATTTCTCCTCTTTTTGCTTATATTGTAATTTGTTATTTCACTTATTTAATTTTATTATTTTTTTATAAATCTCAAAAAAATTGATTTTGTAATAATTTATATTTTTTATTTATTTCTAATTTTTTTATTTAAATAGTATTAATTTTTCTAATTTATTCATTTTAACTTATTTTTTTTAAAAAATAGTAATTATTTGCAAATATTTTTAAATTTAATTAAAATTTATTTAATATAGATTAAAAAATTATTTTAAAAAATCTGTTTAAAAAAATTATTTGTAATATTTTAATCGATATATTTATATATTTTTATTACTAAAATAATATTAGAGATATTATAGTGATTCTATGAAAAAGATAGGTAAAAGATTACAGGAACTTAGAGAGTCCAAAGGATTATCCCAATCAGATTTGGCAAGTTATTTAGGGATTTCACAACCCTTATTGTCTCAGATTGAATCTGGTAATCGTAATTTGAATTTATCTCTTCTTGATAAGTTGTGTTCACTTTATGGATGCAGTGATTCCTACATCCTATGCAAAAGCGATGAATACAATTCAATCAATTTTTCATTCAGATCAAAAAATGCAGCTAAACAGGATTTGGACTGCATTTCCTCAGTGCATAAGATAATCATGAATATGCGCTTTTTAAATGAATTGAACGATGGTGATTTGGATGAGAGATAAGATCAAATTGAATTCCTTTGCAGTGGAATTAAGGAGAGACTGGGATTTGAATCCATACAGCCCAATTGATTTGTTCTCTATAGTTCTATCTAAATTGCCTGACTTAACCATTCTTTTTTATCCAATGTCTGACAATACAAGTGGAATGTGCATTAAGAATATAAATGGCATAGATTTGAATGAACTGAAGGAAATAGAGTTTTCTAAAGGTAAATTATCCAATGATATGTTTATATGCATCAATTCTAACATGTCTAAAGGAAGACAAAGATTTACTTTAGCTCATGAATTGTACCATTTGCTCTTTGAAGAGGATAAGAGAGACTTAATCATCTGTGAGACTTCAAATGATGATGATTCAGAGATAGAAGCCAATATTTTTGCATCTTACCTGATTATGACTTATGAGGGATTGGAAAGATATGCAAAAACAAACAATCTCACAGAATGGTCTTTAGAAGAGATTATAAGAGCTGAACAATATTTCCAAATAAGCCATCATGCAATGTTATTCAGACTTAGAGAACATGAATTCATAAGTCTTGAAGAATGCAAGGAACTTAGGTCAGTTCAAATTGGTTATAACGCTAGAATCAATGGATTTAGTGATAGCTTATATGTTCCATCCACTAAATCTGAAAAATATTTCTCATTAGGTAAATATATTAGATCCGTTGAAAAGGCATTTAATGACAATAAGATAAGTCCTGGAAAACGTGACGAACTCTTATTGGATGCTTTTAGAAGTGATCTGACCTATAAATTTTTCTAATAGGGGTGCAATTCTTTAATATTATTAAAGAATTTTTATTTATATGCAAAGGTTTAGTTTTTAATTTAAATGTAAAGGTTTAGTAAAGGGATTTTGTAGTTTTTTTTTTAAAAACTAATAAATATATGTAAAGAGGGTGAATATGAAAATAATTTATGATATAGACTGCTTGTTATACTTTTTAAAGATAAGAAGAACAGATTTGCTGGAGGAATTATTCAATCATATTGTAATTTCCAATAAGGTCTTCAATTCTTTAAATAATCCAAGCATTCCTGATTTTATAAAAGACAAGTTGAATGATCTTGTTGATGAGGGTTTCGTTAAAGTGGAGGAAATCTCATATAACACAAGGACATTTGATATATACTATGAAATTAAAAATGACCATAAAAATCAGGTTTTAGGAGATGGAGAAGCTTCTTCCATTGCGATAGCAATTAAAAACAAGGGAGTTGTTGCTTATAACAATCCAAATGCAATAAGGGATTATTTGGAAAAATATGATTTAAGATGCATTACTTCTGAAGACATTTTCAATGATTTATTTAAAAAAGGAATCATATCTCAAAAAGAGCTTGAAGGCCTTTTAGAGAAATAAGTATTCATATACTATTATTTTATTTTTTTATTTTTTTTATCATTTAAATTAATTTTTTTCATTTTTAAGATTATATTCTATTAAAAACTTTTTTTTTAAATTAATTTTCATGATTTTTATAGATATTAGTTATTCTATTAAAAACTTTTTCACGCTTTATTTTTTCTAATTTTCACACATAATTTATATAAATATTTAAATATTAGTTTACTAATATAATAATGATGAATATTTTTTATAATGTTTAATGACTTTAGTTATTATTGCATTATATTCATACAATCATTTTTAACCTATTCGGGGGTGAAAATATGATTTGTCCAAAATGTCATACCGTAAATGATGATAAAGAGAAATTCTGTAGAAATTGTGGCTTTCAATTGAATTCAGCAAGAATTTGCCCTACTTGTGGGAAAACAAATGATTCCAATTCCAAATACTGTAAGGAATGTGGAACTGTTTTAACTCCAGTAAACACATTTAGAAAGCAAGTTATTGAGGAAAATACTAAGAAATCTTTCTTCAGTATGTATAAGGTGCCTATAATATGTGCTTTAGTTATCATATTGGCTATTGGAGCTGTAACTGGAATGGCTTATTACAATGGCGGTTCTGACGGAGATGATGGTTTCAGTACAATCATCCCTACCGATGACAATGGATTCTTTAATGATGATATAAATAATGATCCAACTCAAGCGCAAATGCAGAATGAAAATAAAACAAATGATACAAAAAATGATACTAATTCAAGCAAAACATTAACTGAGAAGGTTGAAAATAAAAGCAATCAGACCAGTAAAAATGTAAATGACACAGTGAATAAGATTAAAAATCAAACTAACAGCTCTAAATCTGTAAACAGTTCAAGTGCAAAGAACACTACATCTAAAACCATCACTGAAAAGGTCAACAAAACAGATAAGTCTGACAGCAAGAATAAATCTGATAAAAGCAAGATAACTGAATCTGATAAGAATGATTCCGGAATCAATAGTGTTATTCCAGGATTTGCTAATGATTCAGATGATGATTTAAATGACTCAGAAGATAATGATTTAGATGACAATGATACAGATGATTTGAATGATAGCGATAGTGATAATCTGTCTGAATCTTCCTTAAGTGAAATAGAAATGGAAGCTGTCCCTAATCTTGCCCAATTGGTTTCACAAAAGAACTATGCTTTCTCAAGCATAGAATATGAAGGAAATGAGTATGATGAAGGTCAATGCATTTACATCTTCTCTGAATATCTTTTGAATATTGACAAGAATAAGGATTCTTCTATTGAAATCAAGGATGTTAAGGTTGCCACCAATCCTTCTGGTGAAGACTTAAGCCAAACCATTGACAAGGAAGATTACTTAAGCATGGCTCAAAGAGTCCACAGTTGGATGGATCAAAAGGATACTGTTCCTAATTATGTAGGAATTAGCGAAATAGGTGCATCTGATCTTTCTCCTAAAATGATGCTTAAGCTATTCACTTTACCAACTTTAGAGTATTCAATCACAGGAGAATTGCCTGAGTCTGTTGACATTTAGAAAAGTAATTATTTAAGATTAGAGAATATCCTTTCTCTATCACTTTTCTTTTTTTAAATTTATTTTAATTATTTAAATTATTTTAACCTATAATCTATTTTTAACTATTTTAACCTTATTTAAGCATTATCTTATTTTATCCTATTTTTAACTATTTTAACCTTATTTAAGCATTATCTTATTTTATCTTATTTTTATCCTATTTTGATTTTTCATAGGAATGTCTTTAATTTTTTTATTAAATTTCATTGAAAATTTTTTGATGAACTATAAAAATAATAAGTTTTAAAAAATATGAAAATCATATTATATATAGTATAAAAAAATATATTTTAAGTATTTTCCAAATATGAATTTTAAATTAAAAAACGATTTAAAACTGTTTAATTATATTTAAATCTTAAAAAGAATTTAAAACGGTTTAATTTAAAAAATAAATGAAATTAATGATTATAAAGTGATAATATGTTAGGACCTTGGGTAGAAAAATACAGACCGCAAACTTTAGATGATGTTGTTGGACAAAAGCATATCGTGAGCAGATTAAAACAGTATGTGGAAGAGGGAAGCATGCCAAACTTAATGTTTACAGGTCCTGCAGGGGTAGGAAAAACAACATCCGCTCTTGCGCTTGTCAAATCAATTTTAGGCGAGTACTGGAGACAAAACTTCTTGGAATTGAATGCATCTGATGCAAGAGGGATAGAAACTGTAAGGACAAACATTAAGAATTTCTGCCGTTTAAAACCGGTTGGAGCTCCATTCAGAATCATCTTCCTTGATGAAGTGGACAATATGACTAAAGATGCACAGCATGCTTTAAGACGTGAAATGGAAATGTATACAAAAACCGCTTCATTTATACTTTCCTGTAACTATTCCTCTAAAATAATTGATCCTATCCAATCCAGATGCGCTATATTCAGATTCACACCAATCAAAGCAGAAGAAATAGCTGATAGATTAAAATACATTGCAGAAGCAGAAGGTTGCGAATATGAAGATGAGGCTATCACTACAATAGTCAATTTTGCAGAAGGTGATATGCGTAAATCTGTCAATATGTTGCAATCTGCAGCATCTACAGGTTCAATAACTGAAGATCATGTATTTGAAGTTGTATCTAAAGCAAAACCGCAGGAAATCAAGAAAATGGTCAATGCGGCTTTAATGGGAGACTTTATGAAATCCCGTGATATCCTAAGGGAAGTGATGATAATGCAGGGTACAAGTGGAGAAGATATGGTCAATCAGATTTACCAGGATGTCTCTTCCAGAGTAATGAATGGTCAAATGGATGGGGACATTTATATGAATCTGATTGGAGCAATAGCTGAAACAGATTTCAGAATCAGGGAAGGAGCTAATCCAAGAATCCAGTTAGAGGCATTATTGGCTAAATTCTTGTAGAAAATTATAGAACTATGTGAATTATTCAATAGTTTAAATAATTCTATATTGATTAAGTAATTTTTATGAATTATATTTTAATTTCAGGTAACAATTATGTTATGGACAGATAAATACCGGCCTAAGACTTTTGATGATGTAGTCGGTAATGTAAAGCAAAAAGCAATTATCCAAAAGTGGGTTGAAAAGTGGAAAAATGGAGAACCTCAACCACCTTTATTGCTAATAGGGCCAGCAGGAACTGGTAAAACCACAATAGCCCATATCATTGCAGAGGAATTCTCTGAATATATAGAACTTAATGCAAGTGACAAGCGTTCACATGATTTATTGATGACAACTATTGGAGAATCAGCAAATACCTATTCACTATTTGGAAATAACCGTAAATTAATTATTATGGACGAAGTGGATGGTATTCATGGAACAAATGATAGGGGAGGAACTAAAGCTTTAAACAAAATCATAAAAGAAAGCAAACAGCCTATAGTGATGATGGCTAATGATTTTTACAGCAATAAATTAACCACTATAAAGAAAAATGCCCAAGTAATCAAGATGGATAAGATCAAATCCCCTTCTATCAATAAGTATTTGCGGGATGTAGTCCTTAAGAATGAGGAAATTCAAGTTGATAAGGATGTTTTGATGAAATTATCCAAAAGGTCCAGTGGAGATTTGCGTTCAGCAGTTAACACTTTGCAGGCTCTTGTTGAAAACGGTGGTGAACTCACTGAAGAGGCTCTTGATTCAACTAGCCAAAAGGACAATACAAGCACTATATTTGACACTGTTACATGGGTATTGAAAAGCAAGAATCCAGAGCATGTAAAGCGTTCTTTATTTGAAAACAATGAAGACCCAACATTGGTTATGGAATACATTGCTGAAAACATTCCAAGGGAATATGAAAGCAATAGGGAAGTTCAGAAAGCCTATGAAATGATTTCTCAAGCGGACTTATACTTTGGAAGAACCCGTTCCAGCCAATATTACGGCTACTGGAAATACGCATCAGACTTTATGGGTGTTGGTGTATCCGTATCAAAAAGGGACACTTACCGTAAATTCAGCAAGGTCGTAAGCCCTATGGCGTTTTCCATGATGGGAAGAACCCGTGGCAAAAGAGCTTTAAGGGACCAAATAGCATCTAAAATGGAAGAAAAGATGCATGTTTCACTTCAAGTGGCATACACAATTTTCCCATACTTTGAGATAATGTTTGAAAATGATGAAGTCGCTTGGGAAATTTCAGACTTTTTAGAGCTTGAAGATGATGAGATCAAGTTCTTCAGAAAGAAAAAGATTCCGAAATCCGTAACAAATAAAATGGAAAAGGTCAAGGCTGAAATGAGGGAAGAAGAAAAAGAGGAATGGAGAAAGACCATTAAGGATGGCATATTCAGAGAGATTCCACCTCAAGAATTGGAAATTAATGAACCTGATTTAAATGAAGATGACCTTGATGATATCGATTCACATAAGAACAATACTGTAATAGATATCTTTGATGATTTCGATGATGATGAATTGGATGAAATAGCTAATGAATACTCATTAAGTAATGGTCCTAAATCAAAATTAAGAAAAAAGAAATCTGATGATGAATCAAGTAAGAAAAAAGATAAAAAAGAAGAGCAGCTAGATAAAGGACAAACAACTTTATTCAGCTTCTAATATTGATTTATAGGTTTATTATTTCTTAAAAAATTATAAAAATTATATTTGATTTATGATATATTTAAATACTAAAAGAGCAATAAACATAAAAGAATAATATTAAAAAGTAATATTATAAAAGAGTAATATTTAAAAAGAATAATAATATTAAACAATAATATTATAAATTTATCAAAATTATTCAAATAAAAATATAAAGGGGTTTTAATATGACAGGAACTTGGAAACTCAAATTAAGATTATGGCTTTCTATGCTAGTAATGTTCGCTATAGTCTATATTCTAATCATGCTTGCCGGTAACTTCTTAGGATACGGCGGCTTTTATGGATTCTATGCAATTGCAGGTTTGTTTGTATTATTCCTGCAATACTTATTCGGCCCAAAGATTGTAGAAAGTTCAATGGGAGTTCACCAATTAAGTGAAGCAGAAGCTCCAGAACTTCATCAAATGGTATCTGAATTGGCTGCTGCAGCTAATATCCCTAAGCCTAAAGTGGGAATATCAAATACTATGGTTCCTAATGCATTTGCTTACGGCAGATCCAAACGTAGTGGACATGTATGCGTTACAAGAGGTATCCTTGGTCTTCTCGATGAGGAAGAGCTTCGAGCTGTTTTAGGCCATGAAATGTCCCATATTAAGCATAATGATATGGCTATTACAACCATTGTCAGTGCTATTCCACTGATATGCTACTATTTGTCATTCTCACTCATGTTCTCAGGAGGAGGCGATAATGATAATGGAGGAGCTATTTTAGGCATTTTAGCATTGATTGCTTACTTCGTAGGTCAGTTGATTGTACTCTTCATTTCCAGAATAAGAGAGTATTATGCAGATGCAGGTAGTGTGGAATTAGGTTGCAAACCTGAAAAGCTGGCTTCTGCATTATATAAATTGGTTTATGGTGCAGCAAAAGTTCCACAATCTGAAATCAAGGACATTGAAGGAACAAAAGCATTCTTCTTGACTGACATCACTAATGCAAGAAATGAATTCAACAATTTAGCTCAATTGGACTTGGATAAAGACGGTACAATCAGTGTTGATGAGCTAAATGTCTTAAGGGATTCTAAAGTGAGTGTAGGCACTTCAAATAAGATTATGGAGTTATTGTCCACTCACCCAGACATGCTTAAGAGAATAAAAAGATTAGCTGATTACAGTTAATCTATCTTATTTTTCTTTTTTTTATTATCTTTTATTCAATTTTTATTCTATTTTTATTCTATATCTACTATTTTTATTATCTTTTATTCAATTTTTTTCAATCTTTTTATATTTCTTCTTATTGAATCATATTTTTAATTTTTTATTAATTTAAAATAATAATTTATTATCAACTTTTTACAAATTTATACCCTATATAACATATATTTATATAATAGTTAGGACTAATATTAGTTTGTATGAATAAAAACTAAATTATTAGTTTTCAAAAGCTCTTGCTACTAAGATTTATATATAATATAACAAATTTTTATATAAAATTTATTATACATTAAAATTAATTATTCTTATTAAATAAAATTTGATTTTACATTAAACTATGTTTATTTAATTTACATTTAACTTATGGTGAAAGGATGAGTGCAGAAAGAAAAAACATTATACTTAAGGGAGGAAGAGAGCATAACCTTCAAAACATTGATTTATCCATACCAAGGGATCAATTTGTAGTGGTTACAGGTTTAAGCGGTTCAGGTAAATCAACACTTGCATTTGACACCATTTATGCTGAAGGACAGCGTAGATATGTTGAATCATTATCCGCATATGCAAGACAGTTTTTAGGTCAAATGAAAAAGCCTGAAGTTGATTATATCGAAGGTTTGTCACCTGCAATTTCAATAGACCAAAAGACCACAAAGGTAAATCCAAGGTCAACTGTAGGTACCATTACAGAAATTTATGATTACTTGCGTTTATTGTTTGCAAGAATAGGAATTCCTCATTGCCCTAATTGTGGAAAGGAAATATCCCATCAAACCATAGGACAAATAACAGAATCCATCATTGAAGAGGGAGAAGGAACTAAAATACATGTCCTTGCTCCTGTTGTTAAGGACCGTAAAGGTGAGCATAAGGACATTTTAGATGACTTTAGAAAGAAAGGTTTTGTTAGAGTACGAGTAGATGGTGAAATAAGAGGTCTTGATGAGGACATTGAGCTTGGAAAGAACTTCCGCCATAACATAGAACTTGTAGTGGATAGGCTTGTCATCAGGGAAGGATTAGACTTCCAAAGAAGGTTATCAGATTCAGTAGAAACCGCTTGTAATTTTGCAGAAGGTCTTGTAACTGTCATGTTTAATAAAAGGGATGATGAAGGAAATGAAACCGCATATGAAAAAACCTATTCTGAAGACTTTGCATGTACAGATTGCGGCTTAAGTTTCCAGGAATTGACCCCTCGTATGTTTTCATTCAATGCACCTCAAGGTGCATGTCCTGAATGTAATGGTATAGGTACCAAAATGGAAATGGATCCTGACTTGATTGTTCCAAACAAGAACCTAAGCTTAAATGATGGGGCAATCGTTCCATGGTCAAAATCAACTAAAAAGGAAAATTACTATTATCAAATGCTTAAGGCAGTGGCTGAACACTTTGGCTTTAGCATGGACACTCCATTTAAGGATTTAAGTGAAGAAGAGCAGCACATCATTCTTTATGGTTCCAATGAGAAGGTAGCATTTGCATTTAAGAGAAGAAACAGGTCCTATAGAGTAAACCGTAAGTTTGAAGGTGTAATCACAAGAATGGAACGCTTATACATTGAAACCAAATCCAATTACAACAGAAGTTACATCTCTAAATTCATGAGTGACCGCAAATGTCCAGTTTGTGGTGGAAGAAGGCTTCGTCCAGAGGTTTTGGCAGTTACTGTAGGTGATAAGAACATCATGGATGTATGTGACTTGTCAATTAAGGACAGTTATCAATTCTTCCAGGATTTAGAGCTTACAGAAAGACAACTTTTCATTGGAAAAGAGATCCTAAAGGAAATCAAGGCAAGATTGAAGTTCCTTGTTGATGTAGGATTGGACTATATTACAATGTCAAGGTCTTCAGGTACACTATCAGGTGGAGAAGCACAGAGAATAAGGCTTGCAACCCAAATAGGCTCTGGACTTGTCGGCGTCTTATACATTTTGGATGAGCCAAGTATTGGTCTTCACCAAAGGGATAATAAGAAGCTCATTGGCACCTTAAAGCATTTGAGAGACATTGGAAACACATTGATTGTTGTAGAGCACGATGAAGAGACAATATTGTCTGCTGATTATGTCATTGATATAGGCCCAGGTGCCGGAGAGCATGGTGGAAAAATAATAGCTGAAGGAAGCCCGGAAGAGATAATGAATTCTCCAGATTCCATTACAGGCAAATACTTGTCAAGAAGGGAAACCATTCCAATCAATACAGAAAGAAGACCTGGAAATGGTAAATTCTTGACTGTAAAAGGCGCTAGAGAAAACAATCTTAAGAATATAGATGTTGATATACCATTAGGACTCTTTACATGTGTTACTGGTGTAAGCGGTTCAGGTAAAAGCAGTTTAATCAATCAGGTCTTGTATAAAGGCTTATCAACCATCATAAACAAGAAGTATTTGCATCCTGGAAAGCATGATTACATTGAAGGAATAGAAAATATCGATAAGATCATCAGAATAGACCAAACTCCTATCGGCAGAACTCCACGTTCTAACCCTGCTACATATGTAGGGGTTTTCACTCCAATCAGGGAATTATTCGCTGACACTCCTGAATCTAAGGCAAGAGGATATAAGCCTGGAAGATTCAGTTTCAATGTAAAAGGAGGAAGATGTGAATCTTGTTATGGTGATGGTATCATACAGATTGAAATGCACTTCCTATCCGATGTTTATGTTCCTTGTGAAGTCTGTAAAGGAAAAAGGTACAATGATGAGACATTGGATATCCGTTATAAGGGAAAGAATATCTATGAAGTATTGGAAATGACTGTTGAAGAGGCTTTAAAATTCTTTGAAAATGTCCCTAGAATTGCTAAAAAGCTTCAGACTTTATATGATGTAGGATTAGGATACATAAAGTTAGGACAACCTGCAACCACCCTTTCCGGTGGTGAAGCCCAAAGGGTGAAATTAGCTAAAGAGCTATCCAAGTCCAGCACTGGACAGACTTTATACATATTGGATGAGCCTACAACAGGTCTTCATTTTGATGACATTAAGAAATTATTGAACGTTTTAAACAGATTAACAGATGCAGGAAACTCTGTTGTAGTGATTGAGCATAACTTGGATGTCATTAAAACAGCAGATCATATCATTGATTTAGGTCCTGAAGGTGGAGATGGCGGTGGAGAAGTCATAGCTACTGGAACTCCTGAAGAGATCGCTAAATCTGGAACTTACACAGGAGATTTCCTAAAAGAAGTCTTAAGCGATAATATGACTGCTCATGCAAAAGAGTTAGTTGAAGAGAATGCAAGTAAATAATAGATATCTATTATTTACTAATATTTTATTTTTTTTAAAATAGCTTTTTTAATTTTTATTTATTTTATTCTTAGAATATTTTTTAAAATAGCTTTTTTAATTTTTATTTATTTTATTTAGAACATTTTTTTAATTTTTTTATAAAATTTCTATTTTTTAAGCAATAGTGACCTTTTTTCAGCTACTTCCCTAACGTATTTATCCTCATCCTTAATGGCTATATCATCTAGAACAGATACAGTCTGAATGTTCTTGCATGCGGATTCACGAATCTTCGGGTCTTCATCATTATACGCTAAATCAACCAGTATCTCTTGGTTCTTTATTTTGGAAATCGCTTCAATACGTGCATCATTGTATTTTCCATTGATAGAAATGTCCTCTAAAATTTTCCTATCATTAATTCTTCTAATAGTATTCAATCTGATGTTTGAATCAATATTGCTTTTTACTATCTCAGAGAGAACATTTTCAGATTTGATTTTAGATACGGCTTCAAGTTGGCTGTCAAGATATATGGATTGTTCACAGACATCAATCAAGAGATTCTCATTTTCAATATTATTGACAGCTAATCTGCTTATTTCTTCATGTTTGGATTCATTTGCAACATCCTTAAAATGATTCTCAAGATCAAATGATGATTCTTCACCATCAATATAATTTTCCCTATTTCTAATAACTTTATTTAAAGCATTTTTAGCTACAATTAAATCATCATCTTTGATACTAATATCAATTAAATTATCTAATGAATCAATATTCTTAATTGCTTCACTTCTAACGAAATTATCTTTCTCTTGGAGATATATCTCTTTGATAATATTATCATTTTTTATATCTTTTAGTGCTTCAATACGAACAAACTTGTCCTCATCATTCAATGCAATCTCTTTTAAGACATCCTCATTTTTGATTTTTTCAGTAGCTTTAATTCTTGATGATGAATAGATTGAGTTCAATGCGATTTCAATCAAGTCTTCCTCCGAATCCAATTTTTCTATTGCTGCAGAACATACATGCTCATCAATTTCATTGAAAGCGATATCCTTTATTGTTTCATTGGAATTGTCTTTATCTAGCTTATTCAATGCTTCAACTCTAATGAACTTATCATATTCATTGCTTTTTGCTATTTCGGATAAAATCTTTTCATCAGAAAAGCTTTCCTTATTGATTATTTTATTGAATATCTTATTGTCAGAGGAATTCTTAAGTATTTCCGCTAATATCTCGTTGTTTTCAATCCTTTCAATTGCATTTATTTTTACTCTTTGGTCCTTTGCATTGAGACTTATATCCATCAGTATAAGTTCATCCTCTATTTCACGAACTGCAGATAATCTGTTTTTTCCTTTTTTATCAAATTTAGCTATCTCTGCAAGCACATTTTCCGCCATGTCTAACTTGCCAAACGCTATCTGCCTGACATCGCTGTACTTTGCATTGTATGCCAGTTCCTTCAGGATATTTGGGTCAGTTATTCTTGAAGCTGAAATGGTTCTCACATATCTATCCTTGTTGTCAATGGCCAAATCTTCCAAAACATCTTGGGATTTCATTTCCATTACTGCAGCAATCCTGTTGTTTCTATTGCTGTGGTTCATTGCAATACTTCTAAAGGTTTCGTCTTTCAATATTTCCCCTTCAGTACGTATATCATTTTTAAGACGTTTCTCTTTAGCCATTTTTAAATCTTCTGGGCTTATTTTCTCTATTGAATCAAAATCGATTGATTTATCTCTTTTCTTATTCTTTCTATCCTTTTTGTCATTTTTATCATTGTTTTCTTTTTTATCTTTCTTATCTTTCTTATCTTTTTTAATGAAGTCAAATAAGCCCATTTTTTCACCAAAAGTAGAAATTATATTTTATTTAATTCTTTAATCAGATTATTATTCCTTTTTAAATTTTTTCTCTAATGCTATGATAAGCGCAAAGGCGATTAGCGCGAGAATAATGCATGGAATCCATGAACCTTGAATATTGCCAGTTATTTCCATTACCGGAAGTCTCAATGTTCCAACCATTATTCCTATTAAAAATGCCATTGTAGCGGATTCATACTTCTCAAGCAAATAATTCAAGATTTTTGAAAATCCTAATATTCCTATCACTGCACCTATGCCAAAGACAAGAATCTCCATTATGTTTCTTGAATTTAAGGCATTTAGCATGTATTGGTATTGGCCAAGAAGCAATAATAGTAATGATCCAGATATTCCGGGCAATATCATTGCACATATTGCAATGAGCCCTGATATGAATATTACAATTAAGCTATGGTTAGCTGCAATTGGATTTAATCCTACAAATATATAGGATAGAATTATTCCAATGACTGTAATGAGGATTAATTTGATGTTGAAATCTTCAAGTTTTGTGTATAGGATATATGCGGAAGCAAGAATCAATCCAAAAAAGAATGAAAATGTATATGCAGTTTGAGTATCAAGAAGATAACTGATTACTTTTCCCAATGTGATGAAAGCGATTCCAATACCTAAAAGCAATGGAATGAACAATTCAAAGTCTATTTCTTCCATTAGTTCATCTTTGAAACCAGCAAGATCCCCTTTTATGAGTGGCTTTAGGAACATGAATTTTATGCTACTTATAGCCTGTATCAAACGTTCATATATTCCTGTAATTAAAGCTATTGTTCCTCCTGAAACTCCTGGAACAATATCTGCAGATCCCATGAATAATCCTCTAAGGAAAATCAAGATTATTTCTTTTAAATCAATATTCATTTTCATTCCTCAAATCATTAAAATAATATTTAATATGTTTTTTATATTTATAATTTGATATTTATATTAGTTTTTATAAATGGAAAATAGATTGAAAATATATTGAAAATATTGTAGAAAAAACATATCCTAATATACTGTATTATTTAATAAATTAGAATATTATTAATTTTTTAAGTATTCGTCATTAAAACGCTTCTTTTTTGAAAAAAATAGTTTATAGTTCCTTATTATTAGATTTAAGAATAAATAACATGTTAAACTTAAATCGATTAATTAATTTAAAATGATTTTTACTTAAATTCCTTATTTTCTATTTTAACTTAAAAATAATTGGTTTTATTCCAAAATAGGCATTTTAAGTAATTTTTGAATATTCGTTTTTAAATAGAAAAACTAATTGCTTTTTAAATGAATTTTAAAAAACGGATATCCGTTATTTATTTAGTTAAATAATAGCAAATTGTGCTTATTTTTTGAAAAAAAGGCGAATTTTTACTAAAAGTATATATAAGATAAAAAATAAAATTTTAATCACAAGAATTTATATATAGTTTATACGAACAGTTTATTTCAAAATGGAGGTGTAAATATATCGAAAAAGATAAAATTTACCCTGATTTTGGCATTGATATTGTTCTTGAGTATTAATGTTATATCAGCTAATGAAATAAATGACAATGATTTAAACAGTATTGATTCAACTGATGCAATTGGAATTGATTCAGTTGAAAATGCTGATGACATTTCTTCCCTCATGAGTGAAGATCAGGAGGAAGAAAATTCACAATCAGGCATATTATCTGAAAGCCAAACAAATGAGAGTAATGGCAATAGTGGTTCTACAGAACAGTTAGCAAGTGATAATGAAGGTTCTGCAGATTCAGATGATAATGCTGACCTTTCTTTAGAAGAATCTAAAGGAAATACAAGTATCTCTGTCTCAAAGACATCCATTAAAAGAGGTACTACATTATATATTTATTTGAAAGATAATAATGGAAATCCTATATCCGGAAAGAGTCTATTATTGGATATAGGAGGCAATAAATACAATAAGACAACTGATGCAAATGGTGCAGTTACATTAAAGTTCAACTCATTTTTAGGTAAATACACCCTAAAAGTTAATTTTAATGGGGATTCAGAATATCTCTCAAGTGCTGAATCATTTGACTTGAATATCTATCAGGTAAAAACCTCTATTACAGTAGCGAGTGAATCGGTTGCTAGAGGAAAATACTTGTATGCATACCTGAAAGACAGTTCTGGAAATGCACTTGCTGGACAAACTGTAAAGATCAGATTCAAAGGCAAGACCTTCACTAAAGTTACTAACAGCAAGGGTAGAGTAAGTCTTAAAATACCTTCTGCAGCAGCTAAATATCTAACTAAAATTACCTATGCAGGTAATACCAGTTATAAGTCAAGCAGCAAATCCTTCTATTTAACTGTTTACAGAACCAAAACTAGCATTACTGTTGCTAGCACTTCTGTTGTTAGAGGAAAGTATTTATATGCTTACTTAAAGGATAAAAAAGGCAATCCTTTGGTAAATAAAACCATTATAATCAGATTTAACAATAAGAATTTCTATAAGAAAACTAACAGTAACGGTAGAGTATCCTTAAAGATCAACTCAAAATCAGGATATTATACAACCCGTATTATATATGCTGGTTCTGGATACTATAAGCCTTTTACCGAGTCTTTCAAATTAAGGTCTTATATCGCTAAGACCAAATTTACAGTAGCAAACTCTACTGTTGTTAGAGGAAAGTACTTCTATGCATACTTGAAAGACAGTTCAAATAGGGCGGTATCTGGTGAAAAAGTTGTAATTACCTTTGATGGAAAGAAGTTCACTAAAACCACTAACTCTAAAGGTAGAGTTTCATTAAAGATAAATTCAGTACCAAAATCATATAAGGTTAAACTGAACCATGCAGCTTCTATCGGATATGCAGCAAGCAGCAAGTCTTTGACTGTTAAGGTCTTGACTAATGCTACAGCTAAGATAACCATAAAAAGCGCTAGTCCTGGTGAGTTTACCATTAAATTAACTGATATGAAAGGAAATCCTCTTGTAAATCAAACTGTCAGCATAACTTCCCTTTTCGGTAATCAATCTGCTGGATCTGGAGTTAAAATGACTAAAAAAACCATTATCATAGACTCAGATAATATTTACAATAAGGCAACAGACCTTAAATTCATCAATGATATAGCTAAAATATTAAGATCTAAAGGATATAAGGTTTTAGTAAATGATGATATTGGTCCTAATGAACATTGTAAGGATATCTACAAATATGGTTATGAAGACGTTTGCGTTTTCTGTATATTTGGTGGTTGTGACAGTGGTATGTTCTATGATATGAGCAGTAAGTGGTATCAAAACTATTTAGACAAATACGATAATAGAGTTGTATTGGGATTTACCAAAACTCAAGTAGATTTGGCAACTTGCAGTTGGCTTAAAAGGGCTCATGATGATAATTACAGTCCTGAAAGCTTTACAGGATTAGCTAATCCTGGATCTTACCTAAATGAGCATAATATGGATTATGTTTACGGCCAAACTGCAACTGAAATGGCTAATAACTTCATTAAATATGCAGTTAAAGGTTTAAGCATTGGTTTAAACAATACAATTCCTTGTGATATTGATACATATAAGGTAACTACTGATGAAAATGGTTTCGCAACCATTAGTGGCTTAGCTTCCGGTACTTACACCATGAAGTGTTCATATTCCAATACATCATTAGGTTACATTGCTGATACTGTTCAAGCAAAAGTTACAATATTATAATGTAATATCTTTAAAGATATTACTCTTTTTTTATTTTAATTATTTTTAATTATTTTTTAATTTCTAATTTAATTTTTTTAATTATTTTTCAATTTCTAATTTAATCTTTTAAAATTGTTTCAATGTATTTTTGTATTTATTTTAATTACTAATAACTATTAATATTAGAAAATTCATATATTTAATTAAGAATTAACTTAAAAATTTTATCATAATACAATTCATTATTGATGAATTTACTTAGTCTTATTTAGATTATTTGGTGAATAATATGTTTTACAGTACTATAATGAAAATTGATTCCATTGATAGATTAAGAGATATTAGAGATGCATTATTAGTAGAACAAGGTATCAATCCTACCAGAAATGGAGAACAAGCTATCCGTGTTGTTGTTGATAGGATTGATGAGATTCAAAATACTTTAGATAAAAGAACTAATACCATTTAGTTTTTTAAATATTTAATTATAAAGATCTATTTATTTTTATATTAATCCTTTTTATGCGATAGGTTTTAAAATGTCAATTACATTAATTAGAAGCAGGAGACGACTAGTTCAAGCTAACTCTTATAATTCTCCTCATCATAGAAAAAATAAGAAGTTGTTAGCTACAACTCAAGCTGAAAGAGCTCAAAGAAATAGGGATAAGAAGAGAGCTCAATTGGATAAGCTTAAAAACAAGAATAAACCTAAAGCTAAAAAAAGGCCGAAAAGAGCTAAAATGCCTTATAGATTTAAGTACTATCAATTCCAGGATTATAAATTTAAAGCTGAACTGGAAGAATTAGAAGAAATAAAGTAATTTTATTTCTTATTTTTATTTTTTATCCGCTTTTTAATCTTTTTTAAGTCTATAAATCTATAAAATAGTATTATTTTACTAATCTTTTATTATAATATAAACTATTTCATATTTTAGAAACTGTTTAATTAATTATAAACTATTCCATATTTATAAAACTATTTGGTTAAATATAAACTATTTGTATTATTTCTAACTATTTATGCATAATTAAACTATTCGTATTTATAAAACAATTTTTTTATTATTTCACATAAAATATAGTTTTAATTTATACCAATAGTTCGTAATAAATAAAATAATTTTATTTTTTTAAAATTTTGGGAATTTTTTAATAATTTATTATATTTTAAATATAACGAACATTCGTATATTTTAGAATAATTATTAATAAATTTTATTTTTTTCAGATCTGCTAAAATCATGATAATTTTGAAAGTATTTTTTATGCAGATTCCTCCTGATGAAATTCATGGAAATTTTTCACCAGGAAATATTTCAAAAATCTTTCGAAAAATGGATTTATAGTTTTTCAAAAATAAGGCCTTAGAGCTGTTTTTTGGAGATTTTTTATGAAAATTTACTTCGTTAAACTACAGTATAACGAAGTAAAAAATATTTTTGAAAATTAAATATTCTAAATTATCAAAAAAATACAAATTGATGTATATGGATTTGTATCATTTTAGTATTTTAGAGCATTTTTGATTTTTAGCTAATATTTTTTAATTTTACACTTGCAATATAACCAATATATTTTTTTGAAAAATTTTAAAATTTTTCATCATTTCATAATCAACATAATTTTATAAAATTCCAAAATTTTGATCATGAAATTGTTTTGATATATGTAAACTAATAATGAATTTTATAATTATCTGCTTCATTAATTAAAAAATATAAAAATTAAGGATTTTGTTAAAAAGTAATACTTTTTATAAAAAAATTATTATATTATGGAGTAATACTTTTTATGAATTATTTATTATTTAATAATAAAAATTATAGATTTTTTATTACTTTTATAAAAATAAAAAGTATTAATAATTATCAAATTTTTAATACTTTAGCTGATTCTTAAGTAATACTTTTTCTAATTTTTTTAATAATGCAATAAAAATTCAAGTATTACTAATTAAGAAAAAAGTAATATATTAATAATAATTTATATAAAAAAAGTAATAACTATTAGAAGTTTAATAATTATCATTTTAGAAAATTATGGGATAAGAAAAATAATTGATCAGTAATTAGAAAAATGAATAAAAATTAATTATGGATTAAAATAAAAATAGCCAAAAAATGTATAAAATAACAAAAGCATATACATCCAATAGTTATATAATATAAAATTAACCAAATATATTAAAAATATTAAAGAAAGATATAATAATTTTAATAGTACTGATAAGAATATTGGTTTGTGATAGTAAAAATTTAATATAAGGAATAAATAGTAAATTGAATTATCTAAATTCAATTTTACCATTGTTATTAACCAAAATTCCTTTGCCAATCATTGAATCAATGACTAAAGTGATTTTATTGGAAGTCTTTTTAGAAGTTGATCTGAAACCAAAAGTTCTGGAAACATTCTTAGCTAAGTCTTGAACTTTCAATGATTTTTCAAAACTTAATACCAGATCAATGGCTTTTTCAATTTCTACTTCTGAAATTAAATCAATATTAGGTTTGACTCTCTTTCTAACCTTAACAGAGTCATAGTCAATGAATAGGAAATCATTCTCCCTAATCAATAGCAAATGGTTCTCATTTCTATCTATTACATCCAATATAGTGTTTTTAAACTTAGTTCCTGCACGAGATAATCCGCAACCTTCTCTTAATCTACGGATAACTGTATCTACATGAACAGGACCTTCAGCAGCTACGATATCCATAACTGCAGTTGCCAATTTCTTCTCATCTTCATATATTTCAGATGGGGATTGAATGATTAAATTTTCAATTTCCTTATAATCTTCAATGTAATCGCTTAATTCACCAGTAGGAGTCAATCTAGTATTGTCTACCGCTCTAAGAACATTGGTTTCCTTGATTCTTTCATCTTCCATATCCTGATAACCTTGGCCTACATCTGTTATTATATCTTCAAATGTATCATCATCTATTTCTATGTCATCAATATGCACAAACTCATCATCAGGATCAATATATCCATTTCCAAGGTCTTCCATAATAATAGATTCCTCAGGTATATGGTCTTCTATAATAGGTTCAACGCTTCCATGATAAGTTTCTGCATTTCTTTCATAGACATTATTTTCCTGATTAATTGATGAACTTATAGGGATAATAGGTTCTGTTTCATCATCAATATAATCAAATTCTTGAATATCATCTAAGAATGAATCAGCAGAATCGTCTACATATCCATCAGAGGATGAATTAGTGTATTCCTCTATTTTATCTAAATATTCATGTTTTTTAGAAGTGAATAATGATTCATAGTTCTCTTCTTTTGGATTTTGAGTATTATCGATAACTGCAGGCTCTTGATATGGGTCATATGGATCCTCGAAGAACTCATCATCTGCATTACGGTCTATAACGTAAACTGTTTCCCTTTCAGTAGGATTTTCAATCTCATCCATAGAAGCTTTTAAGTATAACATCTCATTTTTTAAGCTATTAACTGTTCCTGCAAGTCCAGTTTTATTCCTATCATTATTTTTCGGATATTGAATAGCATTCTTTTTAAGAGCATTATCAATTCCTACTGCACTGTAATAATATGGACTATCTGGATTATTAGGGTCATGGAAAGACTCATCATTAGCTTGAGATTGCCTATTTGATTGGGAACTCTCATCTATTTCATTGACGGAATCTTCAGATTCCTCATAAAACTCTTCAAATTCCTCATCATCAATTGGAGAAATAAAATCACCATCTTCTTCATAAGAATTATTTTGATTATTGTTTCTTATTTCAGCACTGATAGGAACAATAACATCTGGAGAATCATCAAATGGATCATCATCTTTCTTTCTTCTAGGAGCTTTATATTCTCTCATATTTTCAATACCTTCAGATTCATTAGTTTCTAAATCTTCTTCGTTCAATTCTTGTAGAATATCTTCTGAAATATCTTCTATATCATCTTCAAGGCTGTATACAATTACATCATCATCTTCATCTTCTTCTTCAAAACTGTATACAGGTGCACCTTTGATATCTTCATCAATTTCATCTTTAATTTTCTCTTCAAATGTTTCTATATTATCCTCTTTAATGGTTTCTTTAATATCTACTTCAAGATTTTCTTCAGTAGTATATTCTATATCATCATCACTAATAATACTTTCCTTTTCTTCAAAACTATTAATATTTTCATTAATTTGATCAGGAATATTGGTTTCCTCAAATTCAATTGACTCATCATTATGTGTTTCTTTTTTTGATTTTTGTTCATTTTTAATAAGATTTTTATCATGTGAGTCTTTAGATTGCTTCTTAATTTGCTCTTTTTGAGCTTTTTGAGACTCTTCTACATATTGAGAATCATTTTTTTGCCTATTATTTACTAATTCATCCCCTATATTCCTTAATCTATTCATAAGAGATTTTGCTACAGTACTTCCATTATTCTTATTCCTATTTGAAGTATTTTTGGATTTATTAGAGTTAGCAGAATTCTCTTTTACTTTAAATTCACCATCTTGGATAGTTTTTTTATTTGATAAATTATCTCTATCTTTATCTCTATCTCTGGTTTTATTATCTTTTGAATTTCCCTCAAATTTAGAAGAAACAGCATCTTTCGATGAATTGAATTTAGGAGTTCTTTGAGGTTTTGAACTAGGTTTTTTATCATTTTCCTGATTAGTGTGAGAATTAGATCTGTTTTTCTTTTCCTCTTTTGTGATATTTTCCTTAGGAATATCAGTTTTTTCCTCTTTTGTGATATTTTCCTTAGGAATATCAGTTTTTTCCTCTTTTGTGATATTTTCCTTAGGAATATCAGTTTTTTCCTCTTTTTCATTAATTTTATTCTTATTAATTTTCTTATTGATTTTCTTTTCTATATTATTATTTACAGGAACATTAGGCTTCTTATCTTCTCCATTAATATTTTCTATAGATGGAATATCTATTCCACCTTCATCATCGATAAGGTCATGAATATCATCAATATCAGTTTTATCATCTTTGGAAGAGTTTTTAGTTAATTCATCATCAAATCCTTCCAAGTATCTGTTGATTAAATCCTCTTTTTCCTTATCCTTTTCAGCCTTTTCATCGATTTCCTCTTTAATGGATTGAATATTTGCCAAATCATTATCTGAAAACTGATTTAAAACATCATCAGCAACATCATCAGAAATATTCTCTGGAATATCAATATCATTTTCTTCGTTATTCTCTATGAAATCCTCATTATCATCTTCATCATCATCTTTTCCAAGAATGACAGTGGTTACAGGATTGATTTTCATTGATTCAACATCATTGATCTTTTTCTTCAAGTCCTTGACTTTAGTATTGACGATTGTTGATTCAATATTCTCCAATAGCTTAGCTCTTGCCAAGTCTCGGTTTCTATACCAATCAGTAGACCAGATATGATAGATATTCCAACCTAAACCCTTTAAGACCTGTTCTCTTAATCTATCCCTATCTCTAGCTACCTTGCTTGAGGCATAATTATGTCCATCACATTGAATTCCTAAAATGTATTTTCCAGGATTATCCGGATCTCTTATAGCCAAATCCACTCTAAATCCTGCACAACCTACCTTTTTATCCACTTCATAGCCATTTTCAGCTATGAAGTTGCAAATTGCATCCTCAAATGGAGCTTCATCGTAATCATCATATTGAACATCTTGATTATAATGCAAGTTTTCAGCATATTCCAAGAATGCCTGCAATGATTTCACACCAAATGGAGGATTAGCAGTCAAATGAATATCATGAGCTCTGAAGTTGGTGAACACTACACATTTCTCTCTTGCTCTTGTAACAAGCACATTTAAACGTCTTTCTCCCCCATCCTGATTCAATGGACCGAAGTTTAAAGACATTTTTCCTTCTGTGTCATAACCATATCCCACACTGATCAATATGACATCCCTTTCATCACCTTGGATTGTTTCAAGGTTTTTAACAAAGAATCTCTCTTCCTTGTTTTCTGAAAAGAGAGCCTCATATTCAGGGTGTGCCTTTCTTTCAATCTCCAATTCCTCTAGAATTGCATTCTTTTGAGCTACAGAGAATGTACCTACACCTAAACTCTTCTTATCTCCATATTTTTCAAAGTGCTTGAATATCTCTTTAACTACATCTTTTGCTTCGAGAGGGTTAGCTGAGCCTTCTCCTCTATGATATTGGGTATTAGGATTGTAATGGAACTTAAGGCCTAACTCCGGATCTGTGTGAGATGGAGATGGGTAAACCAATAGTTCGTTATCATAGAACTCTCTGTTAGAGATATTAATTAAAGACTCATGACGACTTCTGTAGTGCCATTTAAGCATTTTTACTGGGAATGATAACTTACATAAGTGCAATATGCTTTCCATATCCAAAGCAGTTGCAACCTCTTCTCCACTTTCACTGTCAGTCATTTGGTCAAAGAAGCTTGTTGGAGGCAATTGTTGAGTGTCTCCCATTACAACAGCAGTCTTGCCTCTCATGAATGCACCTAATGCATCCTCAGGTTTCACTTGACTTGCTTCGTCGAAAATGACCACATCAAACTGCAATTTAGGATTGGTTGGATCAAGATATTGTGCAATGGACAATGGACTCATCATGAAGACAGGCTTGATTTTCTTAATGGTTCCCCCTGCCTTTTCAAGTAATGTCCTAACAGGCAAATGCCCGCTTTTCCTTGTAAATTCCCCTGCCAATACCTTTGCTTCTGGGTCATTTGCAGCGCCATATATCTTAGGAATTTCACTGTTTAGCTTATTGAAAATCCTTTTTCTATTCAAGTTAATGATCTTTACATCCAAGTCCTTGAATTCCTTGATTCTGTTTTCATGCAATTCTCCGATAAATGTTGCTAAAGTGTCATTTTCATTGAATACAATATTAAGTAAGCTGTCTGCAAAATTGCCTAAAACCATTGGTTTAACGTCATCTTTCTTAATGTTTCTTTTTTCAATGGTTTTAATGAATAGTGACGCTTCACTATTCCTGCACGCCCTTTTGGTATTGGAATATTGAGACCATAGATGTAAGCTTGATAATTGTCCTTTCCATTTATTCAATTGATTTTCCCATTTGTCAAATGGAACATCATCTGTTTCTCTTTTAAAGATGATCTTGCTTCTTGGATTTAATTTTGATTCCAGTTTTTTAAGATTTTCATAGAATCTGTTTCCCTTTTCAACATAGTCATCTATGCTGGAATCCATATCTGGAAGGAAAAGATCATTTGAAAGCATTTTAACTGTTGTTTCACTAAAAGTGCCATTTGAAAGGAGATAAACAAATTTATTCATCCAATTTGCCACTTGCTTCAAATCATTCACATTAGCATTTTCACTCCACAAATCACCGAAATATGCTCTTCCAAGAGCTTCGTTGTCCTTTAGGCTTTGTCTGATTTTTATATGATTTCTCACTTTAATCAAGTCATTCAATGCTTCCCTATCACTTGGAACATTGCCATTATAAAGCTTATAAAGCTCTTCCTTATGGGAATTTCCACCAAATAGCTTGAATTTCTTATTGGATTCCTTTTCCAAATCATATATTATTGTATCTAAGTCTGCAACAAGCAAATAATCTGAAAATTTATTGAACAATCCAGATGCATGCTGATAATGCTGCAATAGCTTAATAAGCTCTAATGATTTCTCTGGACTATTGAACCAATATTTGCTAAGGAGGATGGAACTATCCACTAAGTCAGCGCTTTCACTATTTAAAATGTTTAAGGCAGTAATGGAGTCTTCATATTCTTTTAAGGTATTAGGAATCTTAATGCCATATACCTCATTTACAACATTCATTTCATATCTGAAATCACTTAAAGACTCTAAACTATCCCTAATCAACAATTCAATTTCCCTTAAATCCGCTGGAAGCAAACTCTTTGGATTGCAATAGCTCCATGGATTGTTTTTGGAGATAGTGGAATATAGCTCTGCTAAATTCTCTAATGAAATTATGATATCATCCAGTTCTTTCATGGATAAGTCTTCAGCATTATTGAATCTAACCAAAGGCAATAGTTTATTCTCTCTTGCAAAATAATCCTCTGAAGATTCTTTCATACCATATAACTCAAATGGTGTCAGATTCACATTAGCTACAGGAGCATGTATTATTTCAGCATATTGATCCAGTTGGTCACGTAAGTTTTCAAGCTTTCTTAAGGTTTGGTCCAATTTCAAATCTCTTGTAGCCCTTACGTTAGTGGCTTTCTTAAGGTTTTTCAAGAATTGCTTTCGTCTAGTCTTGTGTGAATGCAATTCCAATACGAATTTTCCAAGGCCTACACTATCCAATCTGCTTTTTACAACTTCAAGTGCAGCCATCTTTTCACTTACAAAAAGAACTGTCTTTCCCTCTGCAATAAGCTCTGCAATCAAGTTTACGATAGTTTGTGATTTACCTGTTCCTGGAGGCCCTTCTACAACTAGATTATGCCCTGCCTTCACGTTTTCAATAACTGCAATTTGTGATGAATCAGCATCCAAGACCTGATACATTGTTTTATAATGGAGTTTTTCATCCACATCCTCTTCCTCAAATGTATCCTCATAAACATTTTTGCTTGGATTGAATATGGACTGAATTAGTTCATTTTTAGTCAAATCAACATCTTTGCTCCAACTTTCAGGATTCAAGTCATTATACATGACAAATTTAGTGAATGAGAAGAATCCTAATGCAACATCATCCTTAACATCCCATTTGCTAAATGGCCTGATTGCCTTTTTAACCTCTGCTAAGTATTGGTTTACACCTTCAATGTATGAGGTTTGCTCAAATTTAGGAAGTTCAATTCCTGCTTCACGCAATTTAGCTTGAATTGAAATGTTGTTTTGAATGTCTTCCCCAGTCCATGATAATGAGAATGAGTTTCCAACCTTTTTACGTTCCATAGCTACTGGAATAAGAATGAGGGGAGCTAAATTCTTTTGTCTTGGCTTCTTCTTGTCAATCCATTCTATAAAACCAAGAGCCATATACAAGATGTTGTAACCTTGCTCCTGAACCATAGTCTTTGATTGCTGGTCAATGTAAAATAGTCTTTTCTGAAGCTCACTAGGTGTCAAATCTGCTTTTAAGGTTTTATCGCTTTCAGATGATAGGAATTCCTTGGTTTGATCTATAAAAGTGTGAGCTCTAGATTTTTTAGTCTCTGCCTTATTAGGAGAGAAATACATTTTCTTATTCTCTAAAACAAGGATCTTATATGCATTCATAGGTGATTGGTTGATGATACTGAGATTCCTGTTCCTTGCCTTAAAGCTTAGAAGAGGGTTTCTTAAAGTCAAATCCAAGAGTTCTTTTCTTAGATTCTTAAACTCCTTCTCAATATCCTTATTAGATATAGTGTTGTTTTTTGATGGTGTTCGAAATTGCATATTAATAATCCCTTTTTAGGTGAAATAAAATTAAAATTTTTAAGATTTATTTGAAATCCCTAATAATTTTTTGATACAATTATATTTATATTTATAGTAATTTATAAAGTTTTGTAAATAGCAATGTTTAAATAAATATCAAATTTTAATCTAATTTAAAAAATAAGGATGATTTATTCTTTTTTAGTCCAATAAAAGATAAATATTAATTTAAATTTTAATCGTTTTTTCATATAAAAACATTTATATATACAAATAATTAAAATAATTTTGTATATATAAAATAAATTATTTTATCTATTATTTTATGAATATTTTATAATTTTTTATAGTTATTTCATAAAATTTTATAAATATTTTATAATCATTTAAATTCATTTAGTAATTTGTTTATAGATTTGGATGATTATAATATTTGGAGTGAAAAAATGGAATATAAATCAAAATTTGGTTTTGGATGCATGAGATTGCCTCTAACTGACGAGAATGACCCTACTAAAATTGACCAGGAATTATTTAATGAAATGGTAGACCTTTATATGGAAAAAGGATTCAATTACTTTGATACCTCATTTGCTTATCATAATGGAGTGAGTGAAGTTGCAATGAAAAAGGCAATTGTTGATAGATACCCTCGTGAATCCTACCAGATATGTGATAAAATGCCTACATGGGCATTGACAAGTGAAGAGGATAACGATAAATTTGTAAATACCATGCTTGAAAGGCTTGGAATAGACTATTTTGATGTATTTTTTGTACATAATATAAATGTTCCATGGTTAAAGTTAGCTGAAGAGCACAACACCTTCGAATATGTAAAGAGCATGAAAGAAAAGGGAATAGCTAAAAAAATAGGCATCAGTTTCCATGACAACTCTGATTTGCTTGAGAAATTCCTTGATAAATATGCAGATATTCTTGATATAGTGCAATTGGAGCTTAATTACTTGGATTGGGAAGATCCTGCTATTGAAGCTCACAAATGCTATGATTTATGTGTAAAGCATGGACTTGACGTTTATGTTATGGAACCACTCAAAGGTGGAGTCATTGTAAATCAACCAGATAGCATTAATGATGATTTTAAGGCATTCAATCCAAATAAGTCAATTGCAAGCTTTGCAATGAGGTTCTGCGCTTCATTGGAACATGTTAAAATGGTTTTAAGTGGAATGAATAAGACGGAAGACCTATTGGATAATATAGATACCTTTGAAAACTTTGAGCCATTGAGTGAAGAGGAATGTGAATTCTTATTGGAAGAGGCAGACAAATTAAGGGAAAATCTTGCTGTACCATGCAGTGAATGCGGATACTGCCTAAAAGCTTGCCCATTGGAAATCCCAATTCCAGAATATTTCAGATTATATAACCATCATAATGTACAGAAACAGTCAAATATATACAGATTGTATTATGATAAACTAGGTGAGGAAAAGGTTCCTGCAAGCGATTGTACCCAATGTGAAACCTGCATTGATTACTGTACACAAAAAATAAACATTCCAGAAAAGTTAGAAGAGGTATGTGAGCATTTCCAAGAAGGATTCAGTCCTTATGGATAATATATAAAATAAGAAATAGAAAAATATGGTTATTATAAATAAAAAAATAAAAAAAATAAAAAAAGAGAATAAATAGAATAATGAAATTTTAATTATTCTTATTTTATTCTTATTATTCTTAAATCTAAATTATTTAAATATTCGAAATAATTTAAATCTTATTCTAAATAATTAAAATCTTTTTCTAAATAAATTAAATCTAATTCTAATTATTTAAATATTCGAAATAATTTAAATCTAATTCTAAATTATTCAAATCTATTCTAAACTGTTAATGGCAGCTACAATCAATTGGATAGTGTTTTCAACATCTTCCATGCTTGCTACACTAACAGTTGTGTGAATGTATCTGGTTGGAACAGATAATACCCCTGTTGGAATACCTTCCTTAGTAAGGTGAATAGCTGAACCATCAGTTGTACCACCATCACTCACTTCAAGCTGGAATGGAATTTCCTCTTTTTCAGCAGTTCCAATCAATAAGTCTCTAATGATTTTAGGAGTGATGATTCCTCTTCCACTTGCATCAATTATAATTACTGCAGGTCCTTTTCCAATGACTACAGGAGCTTCTTCAGGTTTGATTCCTGGGTGGTCACCGGATAATGTTACATCTAAAGCGAATGCCATATCAGGGTTTAATTTATAGGATGTTACTTTAGCTCCTTTCAATCCGACTTCTTCCTGAGTTGTTCCAACACCATAAACGGTTGCTTTGGAGTCTACTCTCTTTAAAACTTCCATCATCACATAGCATCCAAGACGATTGTCCAATGCCTTACACATTACCAAGTCATTAGGGAATGCTTCAAACCATGATTTGAATGTAATTGGATCTCCAATTGAGACCATCTCTTCAGCCTGTTCCTTATCCTTTGCTCCAATGTCAATGAACATTTCATCGTAAGGAACAACTTTCTTACGCTCTTCAGGTTTAGTGACATGAGGTGGTTTAGAACCGATTACACCAGTAAAATCACCATTTTTAGAGTGAATTACAACAGTTTGATTCATTAGCATTTGGTCATTTATTCCACCAATGGTTGAGAATTTTATGTAACCGTTATCATCAATATACCTTACCATCAAACCAATTTCATCCATATGAGCTGCAAGCATAACTTTTGGTCCTTTTTTAGAGGAACCTTTTTTAGTAGCTATTACATTACCCATTAAATCTGTCTCAATATCATCAGCTACATCTTTTAATTCTCTTTTAATAATCTCTGCAATCTTTTCTTCATGTCCAGAAATACCTGGAGTCATACAGAGTTCTTCAACTAATTTAATTTCTTTTTCAAAAGACATATTTTCACCTTAATGTATATTATATAATAAGTATAAAATTTTATAAAAACTTTCGTATTCATTCTAATAATAGATTGCTTATCATTTAAAAAAATTATGTTAGTAATTTATAGTATTTACAAAATACTTTCATATTCACTGTAATGATTAATATTGATTAATTCATTTGGATGATTCTCCTTAACCCCATAAAAATCAAATCCATCTGCAAATATCTCCCTTAAAATAGGATTCAAATTGTCATCCTTATCCTTTAGATACTTGATGAGTTCCATCCTATCCGCAGCAAAAGGCATTCCCAACCCTTCAGCAGTATCCAATTTTCCAATCTTCCGCCTTCTAAGAATTGAAATTGTCTTTCTAGGATTATCTGAGTCAAAAAGAGCCTTTAAAATATTATTGAAAGTGCCCGTACTTACTGTAGGTTGATCTCCAGTGACACATAAAGCGATATCTGAATTAATGTTTTGAAGACCATTTAATAAAGAAACAGAAAGACCTACCATTACAGGGTCATTTTTAATAATTTTCAATCTATCATCATGAATATTATTAATAAAAGGCAATATTTCGTCACAGTAATGACCCAAAACCACGATACATTCATCGATATTTTCAGTATTCAATACGTTATGAATAGTAGTTTCAATGATTGTACTGGAATATTCCCCGTTTTTCAATGGAAGTGTAAGTTTATTTTGTAGGGGAATATTCAAGTTTTCCTGGTCCTTTCTCATTCTAGAATTTTTTCCAGCTGCAGTGATTACTGCTGAAACTGTAAGCATAATATTACCTTAATTAATAATTTTCATTTAATAAATTTAATCTAATTTAATTAATCAATTTTATTAATCCAATTTTATTAATTTAATTAATTAATCAATTTTTATTAATCCCATTTAATTAATTAATCTATTTTATTAATTTAATACAAGATTAATCAATAAATTTTAATTATTTGTACTGTTGGTTGAATTGGTACTGTTTGTATTATTAGCAATATAGCTATTAGGAATCATTTCATAAACATCAGTGTAGATTCTCATTCCAGCACCGGAACCTTCAGTCCACATATTAATCTTAATTGGATATTTAAGGGTGTTGTTAATCTTGATTCCAGTTGAAGGGCTGAAACCATAAAGCACAGCGTCACGTCCTGAATCCATACCAATCGGCAAGCTGAAACCTAAAGATAAAACTGCATTTCTTAAGGATCTTGCTGGAGGACATACTCCATGTGTAGCCATTCCTGATTCTGCATCACTTTCAGGAACTGAACTGAATCCAACACCTTCTCTTCCGCATGCATAGGCATTTGATGGGATTATAGTGCCGTTCCAAGCCTTTACAAACTGTCTAGCATTGAATTCTCTGTTTCTATCATTGTATTGTGGGTGAGAATCCAAATAAGTGTATGTGCTTGCAACTTTGGTTTCTGTATAGTTTTCACCATAGACAACAACAGGAGAACCTCCAGGATATTTGACTGAATATTCATAAGCTTCAGGGAACTTTTCTCTTAGCATATCCGGAGTGATATAAGACCTATTGTCGTTAATACCATTAATACAGAAATCCAAATTGTATTTAGAACCTTGACCATAATGGTTGTACCAGTATTTTAAGGTTTCCACATTTACCCTATCACCAGGAATCGTATCGTTAGTCATGGTTTTAGGATCTATATGGCCAATTGTTTCATTGGTCTTATTATTAATGATGTCTATTCCACTTGGAACAATTTTTGCTTGAATATAAGGACTGTTATATCCCCAAACAAATTCCCCTGGGGGATTTACAGTAATCTTATCATTATCTACCACTACATATCCAGGGCCTTCAAACTCATCAACTACACCATCTGAACTTACATTTCCATAAAGCAATTCAGAGGATGGTGTTGGAACTGCTCCAGTAGCTATTGAGAAAAAGGCATCAACGATTTCCCCATCTCCTATTTGGGTAATTAGAGAACCTAAATTGGAAACGATAGGGGATTTGTCTATCTTGTTTTTATCTATTACATTATCTCCTGCAAATACAGTGCTTCCGTTTTCATACTTTGCTATTTCACTCATATTCTGATGATGAGGGGTTGCTGTTGCAAGGGAGACAGGTATTAGAACAATAATTATTGCAATCAATGCAACAAATATCTTAAATGAATTTCTTTGTGTTAAACTTCTTGAGCTAATACTTACACTTCCTTTTATTTAAATCTTAAAATTTATTAATATATGATTATGATTGATTAATTATTTTAGAGTTTATTCAAATCTTAAAATTTATTAATATATGATTTTGATTAATTATTTTAGAGTTTATTCAAATCTTAAATTTATTAATATATGATTATGATTGATTAATTATTTTAGAATTCTTTTATTCGAACATTAACTTATTTTCCTTAAAGTTACCGGAATCACAGATCTGCTTTAGCCTATCTTGTATTTTAATAATGTTTTCCTGACCATTTCCTCCAATCAGAATAGCCTTTTCGTGAGAAAACTCTGCAACGAATGCAATGATTTCATCAAGATTATTGGCTATCTCAATTCTTCCTTTATAATCTAGAGAATTTAACCTATATTTAGCCTGATCTAATGTATCTTCCAATCCTGGAAAGAGAATTATCGCTTCTGGATTGGCATTGACAACCTCATTCAATATGTCTAACCTGTGATTTTCATTATGTCTTGGAGTTCCTATAAAGATAGCTGAGAAATCCACTTCCTCCAATATCGGCTTAATTGCATCTGAATTGTCGGATTTTCCAATATATATCTCACAATCATTTAATTTTAATACATCTAAACGACCTTTCACCGGCTTGAAATTTTCCAAGCTATCCTTGATTATGGCCTCATCAATTTCAAAAACGTTTTTATCAATGTAATTTGCAATAGCTTCACTAAGGCCTGCATTCAATTTATTGAATTTGCCGAAGAGGTTTAAATCATAGTCTGTTTCACCACATACAACGGTTGATTCAGCAACTTCCTTAAATTCTTCACCATATTCCTGATTTTCATTGATAAAGATGGTTTTGCCTTCGAAAAATCCTTTAAGTGAATCTTTATACCTTTCCATTGAACCATGAACATTCATATGATCATTGCCCATATTAGTTAGGGCAATCAAATCAAAGTCGAAGCAATAGCTGCAGAATCCAACTGTCATGTCACAGACTTCAACAAGCAAAACGTCATAATCTCCATTTTCAGCTTCAAGGATAAGGTCATAGTAACCTTCAAATCCACCACCTGCATTTCCTCCAAGCAAAACCCTTTTTCCTGCATTTTCAAGGATTTCATTAATCATGCTTACTGTAGTGGTTTTTCCATTGGTTCCTGTCACACCTATAGTGAAGATGTCCCTATGTTTTGTCTTAACATCACAAAGCAATTTATGAGAGTTCTTATAGTGCTCTGATATTCTGCTTCCCCATATGCTTGGGCTTAAAACAACTGCGTCACATAAATCTATTTCTTCCTGATTGTTAAATCCTAAATCTAGGGATAAATTATCTTTAATGAAACTGATTCTGTCCTTTTGAGGGGAGATGTCAACACCTGCAAGGGATATAGGCAAGTCATCCAGACTGATATTTACATTCAAGTCTGTAGCATAGACTTCCCAATCATGTTTCAATAAGGAATTCAATGCCTTTTTGCCTTCTACACCTAAACCTATAACAGCTGCTTTCATGATTTCACATATGATTTTTGTATAATATTAATTAATTATAGATAATAATCTATTATATGTAATTATCTATGTATATTCTAATTAATAAAAGTTAGTATAATTTAAAATAAACTTAAATAAATTAATTAAAATGAAAATGGGATAAGAATAAATATTATTCAATTAAATGAATAAGAGACAATGGAAAATTTAATAAAAATAGTGGAATAATCCCATTATAAAAAAGAAAAAAGAATAAAAAAGTAAAAAAGAGTAAAAAGAGTAAAAAAAGTAAAAAAGAGTAAAAAAAGTAAAAAAGTAATTAAATAAAATTAAAGGTCTAAAATTAACTCAATTGGAGCATGTTTAGAACCATCAATTTCATCTAAAATTGTGCATGATCCAATCTTGTCCGCTAATGATTTAGAGACAAAGAAATAATCTAAACGTGCACCTTCATTCATTTCACGGGCTTCCTGATTTTTCCAGGAGGTGAATTGTTTCTCTTCACTGTTGGATAACCTGAATGCATCCACAAAACCGAAGGATTCTAAAGCATCTAAAACTTCCCTTTCTTCATCTGTGAATGTGACTTTAGTGTTCAAATCAGAAATGTCTGCTTCTTTATGAGCTATATTAAAGTCACCAGTGATGATTAAATCTTGGTCTTTATTTTTTTGAGCAAAGTATAATAAGTTTTTAAAGTAATCTAATTTTTCTTGTAATTTAGCCTTATTGCCAGTTCCAACTGGAGCATAAACATGAATTAAAGTAAAGTCACCGTAATCTAAAAGTGAAGCTCTGCCTAATGCATCGCCAGACTCTTTAAAGAATCTTTTTACAATCTTTGGCTTTTCTTTTGAAAAAGTAGCTAATCCTCCGGTTCTAGCGCTTTCTCCTTTTAAGAAATAATATTCATAATCGCATTTATCCAAGAATTTCTTATCCATCTTTTCATAAGATGTTTTTGTTTCCTGGAATAAAATGATATCCGCTTCTTTTTCCAAAACTGGATTTACATCCTTATTTTTTATATGAGTTCTAATACCATTTACATTCCATGAAATTATCTTTAATTCACTCATTATATTGCATCCCTAAACTAAATAAATAAAATTAATTCAATAAAAATTAATTTAAGCCCAAATCATAAATAAATTAATTTAAAAAATATTCTTGTTTATTAAAACTATAAACAAATATAATATTGACTTTTAAATCATATAAACTTATTGTAGAATCAGTTAAAAAATTTAAAAAAATATGATGTAATCGTATAAATATGAAGAGAAGTATAATGAATAATAATTCATAACTTTAATATATTATGATTTAGATATAAATAATTAATATAATAATAATTTATCGGTGATAATATGGATTATAAAAAGGAAGATAATGTAAAAACAGCTGAAGTTTTAAAAGAGAAACTTAACTTAACCAGACATCCTGTAGCCATTAAGTTTTTCAATGATGAAAGTGAAATACCTGAAGGTGTAGAAAAGATTGGCGAAAGCCTCAGACATTGTGAAATGGTTACAAAAGCAGCTGAAGGTGTTATGTTCTATTCAACTGCCGAAGAGCAAAAATGTAAGGGCGGATCATCTGCTATGGGATTGGAACCACTTCCACCTAAGATCGCTTCAGGTGAATTCTATTATAAGTTAGGAAGATTTGATAGTGTTGAAACCGCTAAATCCGTAATTGACAGTATTCCAAGAAAAGAAGAGGAAAGCTTAGGAATCATCTATGCACCATTAGAAGAAGCGGATTTCATTCCTGATGTTATAGTTGTCATCACACTTCCTAAATTCGGTATGTATATTACTCAAGGAATCGTTTACAATCAAGGAGGAATAGTGGAATACAGCTGTGCAGGAATCCAATCATTATGTGCAGATGCAGTAAGCGCTCCTTATGTAAGCAAAAAGGCCAATGCAACATTGGCATGTAACGGTTCCAGAAGCTATGCAGGAATCGAAGATGAGGAAATCATCTACGGTTTATCCACTGATAACATCAAGCCATTAATGGAAGCATTTGAAAATATTTAAATTAGTTATGAAATTCATAACTAAAAATTCTTTTTTATCTATTTTTTTATTATTTTACTATTTTTAATAATTTTTATTAATTTTTATTAATTTTTATTAATTTTTACTAATTTTAATTAATTTTAATAAATTTTTACTAATTTTAATTAATTTTTACTAATTTTAATTAATTTACTATTTAAAAACAGCAATTTTTATAATTTAAGGAATTGTAAACACTTGCTTATTCTCTGATTGGCCTTTTTTCTTATTGCAGAATGTTCTAAAGTCACATGCACTGCAGGTTCTCTCTTCTGCTTCAGCCTTCCAAGCGTCCTTTATTTTGCAGCCATTCATTTCCTTTATCAAGGATGATTCTATATCATTTACAACATTATCGAATTGGTATAGGGAATTATCTATCAATTCCTCTTCAACATTGATTATCCTAATGGATCTATCCATCTTAAACTTGTCTGACAAGTCCCTATGAATAGCTATTTCAGAGTCTTCATTCCAATTCCTTAACCTTACCCAATCCTCTTCAAGAATTTGACTTAAGGAAATATCAGTTTGATTATTCAATAAATCTTCCTTTATTGCCTTCAAGTCATCATTCGATGGAACCAATTCATTTAAGTAAAAAATAATACCCACTATAGGCTTATCTGAATTTTCCTGATTTTTTCTAAGCCAAGCATAAGTTAAAATCTGCCATTCATGCTGAATCCAAACCTTATACTTTTCATATGCCTCTGAATCAAAAAGAGTTCCATTTTCCATCAATGACTGAATTTCCAATAATTCATCATTAGTTGGTGCACTAGGCCTTCTCATTCCCTTATAATCAATGATTATTTCATATTCATTCAATTCATCATCCAATAATTTCTTGAACTCATCATTATTATACAAGTAATTTATTATGCTGTTAGTTTGAGAAAGATTGAAATAATCATCTAAAGTCTTCTGAAATGGATTATTATTGGTTTTTTGATAAAACTTATCCACCATTCTTGAACTTAAGACATCCACAACACCATTTATTGAATAGTAATCAGACCTGGCATTCTTATCGGTCAATTGTCTCAATCCCTTTATCAATACTTCTGTATCTTCAATCAAAGGGAACAGATGAGGTCCCCAAAGGTTAATGGAACGCTCTAATCTTGCACTGTATATATTATCTTTTGGACCATAATTGTTTACATATTCATATGGGGGATTTAGTCCTTTAACCTTTAATCTGCCTGTAATTAAGTCCTCGATTGGCTTTATTTCCTCTTCCCATTCCCAAGGAAACCCTAATTTGTCTGTATTTGAATACTTTTTCCATTTTAAAAATGCTTCTTCCAAGGCTCCATGAATGAATTCCCCAAACCACAATTGAACAGGCATTGATGGAGGGAGATTCCCCTTGTTTTGATAACGGTACTGTAAATTGCAAGTTAAAAATGATAATAAATCACCAGTTAAGCTATATTCCGGTATAATATATTCCCTTGATCTAGTTGATAATTTCATTTTTACACCAATCTAATAATTTTCTAATGTTTTAAAATATTATAAATCAATTATATAATCTTTTAATAATACTTATAAATTAATTTTAAAATGTTTTATATGATTATATATTAATTTTATAATTTTTTAATAATAATTATACATTTTTCATATAATTTTCATAAAATATTTTCATATATTTTACTTAAAAGAACGATTAATTAAATTAAATATATACTGTCAAATCCTATGAATTCTTCATCCCTATTCCAACCTAATGCAACATTAGGTATTTTCATTTGTTTATCATTTTGTTTATATCCATCAATGTTTGGATTTAATCCAACTAATAGCAAAACATCTTTGGCTCTTGAGAATGCAACAAAATACAATCTTGTCAAGTCATCAAATGCCATGTCTTTAGAATCCCTCTCCTTATTGGACAATGCACTGTATTTTCTTATCTTATCCCGTATGATTGAAGATGAATCTGCATCCTTAGGGAATCTTAGATTAGCGTCCTTTGATAGGTTCTTCTTAAATCTAGATCCGACATCAACAATGACAAGAGGAAATTCCAATCCTTTTGCCTGATGGATTGACATGATATTGAAGCGATTTGAAGGAATGACTTCAAAATAATTTTCATCAATCTGCACTCCACCTGTAGCTATTGGAACAAAGATGTTTAGCAATGCTTCGTTTATTGATTCCTTTTCCGCTTCTGGTGAAGAGAAATCTATGTTAGCGGAATACCTATTAAAGAAACTTGTTTGGGTGATTGTTTGTGTAATCGCCTTAAGATAAACCACTCCTTCATCGTCTTCCTGGAATCCAGGTATCCAACTGACTAATTTATATGCCAATTCCATTAGATTAGCTTTTATAGGCCATTTAATCTCACTAGATTCATCAGATGAAAATGGGTGCCTTATTTGCCAATGGGTAACGAATTTCTCCAATGAAACAGGTGAGTGTGGCTCTGGATTGACATCGTTCATATAGGAAATTGCCTTTCTACGCCAAACATTCATATTCATGCTTGCAGCATTAGGCAATTTATCATTAGTCCTTTGGTATTTTGAACTAGGGTCTATGCATTCCAACATCAAACCGCAAAAGACGGCTACACAATCAATATTCTGCAAGTCTTGACCTCTAGGATTGAAGACTTCAATAGGATGCCTTAGTCTTCCCAATTGCTTTTTTAATGCAAAAGTAAATGTACGACTTCCTGTAGCAGTTAACTCCTTAGGGGAATAAGTTAAAAATGCAATGTCTTCAGCAGAACCATCTTCTCCAAGCTCTATTACTATCTCATCTTCACCTTCTGCCAGGTCAAATCCCTTATCCCTATAATTGATTAAGCTTGTCTTATTGTCTGAATTAAGCTTTTTATTTTCATCTTTAGTTAAAACCCTTTTAATCTTTCGTTTAACTATTCCATTTCTGTTTAATTCATCAATGAATTTAGCCAAGTCATTTGCAAGAAGCTGCTCATTGTTTCTAAACATTCCTAAAATAGGCACTTGATTAGAATTATCATTAAAGCTTGGCACTTCAATATTTGGCTTTTCCTTTACCCTTGCTGATTGGTACTCCTCATCCAATTCAACAAAGTCATTGCATAAGTCAATTATGTTTTCAGTGGATCTGTAATTGGTTTTAAGATTGACTTCCTTTGCTTCAATTCCAATATTGGCGATTCTTTCAATGAAATTAGTGAATAAGTCTACACTAGCCCCTCTAAATCTGTATAAGGACTGGTCATCATCCCCTACAACAGTGATGTTTCCGCCATTTTCAATGGCTGATTCGGCAATTTTAAAGTAAATGCTCTCTTGCAGAAGGTTTGTATCCTGATATTCATCCACTAGAATGATCTTAATATCGCTTAAGAATGCTTTTAAGCTATCTGAATCCAATCTTCTTAAGAATTCAGTTTCAAGCATTGCAAAATCATAGATATTTTGGCTTTTAAGTATTTCTGTATATTCTAAAATTAGCTTTAAAGCCAATTGCTTTCCCAGTTCTGTATCTTGAACATTATTTAAGATTTTATTGATATCCACCATGTTGTAGTATATGTGTTCCTTGATTTCAATCAATATGCTTGCCATCTTGGTGAGATTCTTTACTTTAGGCTTTTCTTCTGTATTGAATTGCTTTCCTGTAATATCTGCCAAATACTCTTGCAATGAGTCATGCTTATATCTGTCATCCTTTACCAGGCATTCATTTATCATAACTGAATTTGCAACAAAATCCTCTATTAAAATAGGTTGGCTTGTTCCCGCTTGACGGTGAATGCGCAACAATTCATCAGCAATGCTGTCTATAGTTCCTATATTGATTTGATTGAAATCTATTCTGTTGATTTCCTTAATTATGGAATCATCTGTGATTTTACCGTTGAACATTTTTTCCATATAATTGGCAATGAGCTGAGACTTTATCTTGTCTCCCCAGCTAAGAATACGAGATAAGAGTTCGCTTGCAGCCTTTCTGGTGAAAGTGGTTGCCAATATCTCATTAGGTGAAACTCCATCTACAAAAATGAACTTCAATATCTTAAGCACCATGACAGTTGTTTTTCCTGAACCGGGTCCTGCAACAATGAACAATGATTGATCTTTAGGTGATGAAATGGCTAATTTCTGGTCTTCATTTGAAGAAATATCCCTTTCTAAAACATTTACAACGATTTCTTCAAATTCTTTATAATCTATCAAATTTACCCCTCTTACATTTTATAAAAAATTTATTATAGTCATAATATTAGTCATGATAATATTCATGATTCATAGTCATGTTCATAATCATATTCATAATCATATCTATACTTATATTAATTTAAGAAATATTTTAATTTTTGTATTTAAATAAATAAACATAGAGCAAATGAAAACTAATAGGAAAAGTTTTATTTAATACAAAAAGAAATATATGATAAGTTTTATTAAATTCGCTTTACAAATATATATTTATTAATATTTACGCAATTTGAAGTTAATTTAAATTAAATTTTTATTAAATTCATATTATTAATTTATTGATTATACTTAATTTTTTAATGATTATCATGACAAATGTAGCTAAAGACAAAGATGAGATGGAAAATATTGACAAGTTCAAAAACGATATTCGTTTTAGGAAAAAGATTGAGCATGTCGAGACCATTCCTGCAAAAGAGGCTAGCTATAAAAAGGTGGATAAATTAGAGAAGAAGATTTTAGGATACCTTGAGGAAAGGGAAATAAAGCTATACAAACACCAGGCTTTAGCTATTGAAAAGTCCAGAGAGGACAAGAACATAATCATTACAACACCAACTGCAAGCGGAAAGACATTGTCCTTCAATTTGCCTGTTCTGGAGGAGCTTATAAAGGATAATGACGCTTGTGCATTATACATTTATCCTGCAAAGGCATTGTCTTATGACCAATTGAAGGTTTTAAGGAAATTCGATGAGAAATTGGACCTTGACATCAATCCAAATCCATATGATGGAGACACTCCAAAGGCTAAAAGATATAAGATAAGGCAGGAATCAAGGGTTATCCTTACTAATCCATACCAAATCCATTTGATTTTGCAATGGCATCACCAATGGGAACGCTTCTATTCAAATCTAAAGTATATAGTTATTGATGAAGCCCATTACTATAAGGGGATATTCGGTTCAAATGTAGCATTCCTAATCAGAAGACTTAAGAGAATTGCCAATTTCTATGGATCAGATCCTAAATTCATATTGTCTTCTGCAACACTTGCAAATCCTTTGGAACTTGCTGAAAAGTTGACTGGAGAGGAATTTGAATTGATTGATGAGGATAGCTCTCCAAGCGGTGAGAAAGACTTCATACTATATAATCCATATAAGAAATTGCCAGTCCATTCTGATGATGAAAATCTATCCATTCACCAGGAAACAGAAAGGATATTCCTTTATTTGCTGCTCAAAGACATACAAACATTATGCTTCACATCAAGCAGAAAGATTGCAGAATTGATTGCATTATGGACAAAAAGGGATATGGAGCATACTAAAAAAAGGTATGTGGATAGGATTTCAGCTTATAGGGCAGGTTATTTGGCTGAAGATAGAAGAGAAATTGAAGATGGCCTCAAATCAAGAAAATATTTGGGGGTCACATCTACAAATGCACTTGAATTAGGTATAGATGTAGGAAGCCTCGATGCAGTTATCATTTCCGGATTCCCAGGATCCATGATTTCAACTTGGCAACAAGGGGGAAGGTCAGGTAGAGGAAATCAGAAATCCCTAGTAATCTTGGTTGCCTTTGAAAACCAACTGGACCAGTACTTTATGAAAAACCCTAAATTCTTCTTTGACAAGCCTCATGAAAATGTTGTTATCGATTTGAATAATGAAAAGCTATTGAACAATCATATCATTTGTGCTGCAAATGAATTGCCTATCGCTCCAGAAGAGATAGAGGAAGTATTTGGTGTAGATGAGGAATTCATAGACCATATCGTTCAAAACAGAGACTTAAGAAAGAGTGCAGGACTTTACATTTACCCATATGACGATAATCCTGCTTTTGAATTTTCACTTGATCAGATTTCCAATGAAATATTCAGCGTAATGAATGGAAATCAATTGATTGAAAAGATTGAAAGGTCTCAAATGTATAGGGAAGCTCATGAAGGAGCCATTTTAATCAATAAGGGACAGACTTACATTGTAACTGATGTTGACTTCAACACTCACATTATAGATGTGATTAAAAGAGATGTGAATGCCCATACAATCGCACTTAAGAGAACTCAAACAAAAATCATTAAAAAGATCAAAAAGGTTAAAATTGGAGATTTCACAGTTCATTATGGCGAGCTTGAAGTGGAGGAAGACTATTACAAATACAAGAGAATGGAGTTTTCAAAGACAATTGGAACATACATTCTGGATTTGCCTCCTTTGAAATTCAAGACAAAAGGATTATGGTTTACCATTCCAGACAGTGTCAAAGAGACATTGGAAGAAAGGTTTAAAAATGATAGTGAAGTGTTTGCTGGAGGCCTTCACGGTGCAGAACATGCATTGATAGGACTATTCCCACTTCATGTGATGTGCGATAGGTTTGATATTGGCGGCCTTTCAACCAATTATCATGAAGACACTCAAGAAGCTTCCATTTTCATTTATGATGCTTATGAGGGAGGAATTGGTATTTGTGAAAAGGCTATTGATGTATTCAGCAAACTAACCAATTCCACAAGGAATCTGCTTAAGACATGTGAATGTGAAAACGGTTGCCCTTCCTGCATTTACTCTCCTAAATGCGGAAATGACAATAAGCCATTGCATAAGAAAGCAACTGAATTCATTTTGGATTATATGTGGGAAGAGATGAATAAGCTATCTCCAGAGGAATTATCTGCATTGGAAAATCAGGATTTAGAGGATAATATATCCTATAATGAAACATATTATAACCAAAAAGATAAAGTGAACAGTCAAAAGGATAATTCCAATGAATCAAATGAAGAGAATATAGTGGAAATAGAGGATAAAATTGATGATAAAATTGATGATAAAATTGATGATAAAGAAGAGACAGATCCATTAGATGAAGCATATTGTGATGCCCTTGAAGAGTTCAATAAAGGAAATTACAGCATTGCCAAAGAGATACTGACCAATATCATCATTAAGAAGGATAGTGCAGATGCCTATTATCTAATTGGCAAAATACTTTTTGAGCAAGATGATAAGTTGGGTGCCTTATCCTTTGTTAAAAAGGCTATTTCAATTGATTCAGGACATGAAGAGGCTAATGAATTCTTACTTGAATTGAAACATTGAAAACAAATAAGAATAAAAAGAATAACAAGTAATGAATTCTTACTTGAATTGAAACATTGAAAACAAATAAGAATAAAAAGAATAACAAGTAATGAATTCTTACTTGAATTGAAACATTGAAAACAAATAAGAATAAAAAGAATAACAAGTAATGAATTCTTACTTGAATTGAAACATTGAAAACAAATAAGAATAAAAAGAATAACAAGTAATGAA
>SUTG01000080.1 GCA_015063035.1 Methanobrevibacter olleyae | reverse complement strand
TTTTTTTTTTTTTTTTTTATTGTATTTTTTTATTCAATTTTGATTAAATCGATTCATTTTCATTTCTCATTTTCTTAAATCATAAAAATTTATAAATATAGCCAATATAATATATATTGTAGATTTGAGTGATAACATGACTATGAAAACAGGAAGCAATTTAAAATTTAATGATCAATATGAATATTTAACATTCGATTTAGACCAGGAATTCCTATTAGGTGAATTAAAAGGTGATGAAATAAGAGATAAAATGATTTCCGCACAGGAAATATTGGATAATCACTTAAAAAACAATTACAGTCCTGGAGATGAGATAGAAATCGATAATCCTTTTGATGAACCAAGACTTAGGAAATTCATTAAGATAAATGAAGTGACAGATGATATGATTGATATAATCTATTATCAGCATCAAATCAATAAGGAAGTTTATAAATTTGTTACAATGAGCGAACCTCCTGTAAGAGGGCGTATTTTAATTCCAAACGAATAAAATGCCTCTTTTTTATTTAATTTTTTCAATGTTTTCAATAGCTGATTTAGCTATTTTTCACTATTTTTTCCTATTTTTCTCTATTTTTAATTATTTTTAATTATTTTTAACTATTTTTCATACAAAATCTTACTAAACATTTTTGCAATAGCTTTCACATTCTCAACTTTAAAAATATTACGCCGTTATGATAAATTTTATTAACACGTGTTAACATATTTTAAAGCAAGTAAAAATTATTAATTTTTATTTTTAAATTTTTAAATTATTCTTATCCAGGTGATTCTATGGAATTCGATGAATTGATGGAGAAAGGAAATCAATTAAGAAAAGAAAACAAGTATGAAGAAGCATTGGATGTTTATCAAGCTGCATTGAAAGTGGATAAAAGACGCCCTGAAGCTTGGAATATGAAAGCAAGTACTTTAGGTCTTTTAGGTCAAACAGATGAAGCGATTGAATGCTTTGACAGGTCATTGGAACTTGACTTGGAAAATGAGCAAACATGGTTCTTAAAGGGAATGACTTTATTCGCTGTTAATCGTTTCAATGAAGCGGATTCATGTTTCGATAAGGCAGTGAATGCAGACCCTCAAAATCCGGCATATTGGAAATACAAGGGAATGGTTTTAAGTCAATTGGATCAGAATGCAGATGCCTTAAAATGCTTGGACAATGCATTGGAATTAAATCCTGATGATGAAGCTGTTCTTGTATTCAGACACACTGTCATAGAAGCATTGAAAAAAGAAGAAAAATAAGTCGTAGGACTTTCCTACAACTCTTTTTTTATTTTAAATTTTTTTATAGAATATTTAATACTTATTTTAGACTATTTTTCAAAATTAATTAATTAAATAGACTTTTTTAGACTATTTTTTTAAATTTAATTAATTAAATAGACTTTTTTAGACTATTTTTTTAAATTTAATTAATTAAATAGACTTTTTTAAACTTTTTTTAAAATTATTGGCTATTTAGAACTTTTTAATACTCTTCAATGCAACAATTTGATCTCTTAAAACCGCTGCTCTTTCGAAATCTAAATCATTAGCTGCCTCTTTCATTTCAGCCTCTAAGTCCTTAATCAATAATTTAAGTTCATCCTTAGGCATGCCCTTGAGGTCATCTCTTGAAGGAGTCTTCTTGGTGGACATCTTCTTGTCCTTAAGAGTTCTGTATGTTGACTGAGGAGTGATGTTATACTTTTCATTGTATGCCATTTGAAGCTTTCTTCTCTTGTTTGTAATGTCAACAGCATTCTTAACTGAATCTGTCATGTCATCAACATACATGAGAACTTCACCGTCAACATTCCTTGCAGCCCTTCCGATTGTCTGGATAAGGGATGTTTCAGACCTAAGGAACCCTTCCTTGTCTGCATCCAAAATGGCTACGAGTCCCACTTCAGGTAGGTCAAGCCCTTCTCTAAGCAGGTTTACACCTACAAGAACATCAAACTCTCCACGCCTTAAATCGTCGATGATCTCCACTCTCTCCAATGTATCGATTTCAGAGTGAAGGTACCTTACCTTGATTCCTATTCTGGCATAGTAATCTGTCAAGTCTTCTGCCATTCTCTTTGTCAATGTTGTTACAAGAATCCTTTGGTTTTTAGCCACTTTCTTCCTGACTTCCTTAAGCAAGTCCTCTACTTGGCCTTGAACTGGCCTGATAGTAATCTTAGGGTCTACAAGACCTGTTGGCCTGATGATTTGCTCTACAATGTTTTGGCTTCTTGACATTTCATAAGGTCCTGGAGTGGCTGATACATAAAGGACCTGGTTTTGAATAGCTTCGAATTCATCAAATCTCAGTGGCCTGTTTTCCTTTGCAGAAGGCAATCTGAATCCATATTGAACAAGTGTTTCCTTTCTTGATCTGTCTCCATTGTACATTCCCCTAATCTGTGGGACTGTTACATGGGATTCATCAATGATTGTCAAGTAATCATCTGGGAAGTATTTGAGCAATGAATAAGGCATATCTCCCCAATTTCTGCCGGACAAGTGCATGGAATAGTTTTCAATTCCAGGACAATATCCCATTTCCTGAAGCATTTCTATATCAAAACGGGTTCTTTGCTCCAGTCTTTGGGCTTCCACATATTTTCCATTCAGATTCAATTCCCTAAGCCTGCTTTCAAGCTCATCGTTGATGTCCTTTAAAGCCTGATCCATTCTGTCAGCACCTACAACGAAGTGCTTCGCTGGATATATCATGTACCTTTGAAGAGGCTCTTCCTTTTTGCCTGTAACAGGGTCAATCAAGCTAATGGCATCTATTTCATCTCCGAAAAGCTCAATTCTTATTGGAGGTGTTCCATGAACGGGATTGATTTCAATGACATCTCCCCTTACTCTGAACTGCCCTCTTTC
>SUTG01000063.1 GCA_015063035.1 Methanobrevibacter olleyae | reverse complement strand
TTTAATTTAATATATTGAAGTTTAATTTAATATATCAAACTATTTTTAGAAAAATTTTTTCTATAATTTAAATTAAAATAACGATTGATTAAAATGACAGTACATTAAACAAATATTAATTTTCTTCCATCTCCCATTCAATAACTGAACGTATCATCATACCAAAGTCAGAATCAACTATCTCATCTACACCTAATGTCTTGGAATGAGCATCTAATTCGGCAATTACATGTGAGTATCCTAATTCATTAAGTGGCTGAACAAGTCTTGGACCATCTGTTACAGCTATTGTTTCACAGTCAAGCTCCTCTACATACAGTGCATGTGGAACACCTGCAACAATCACAAGGTCGGGCTTGATTTCCTTAAGGTATTCCTCTGCCTTTCTTGGAGTGATTGGGTATTCATCCAATCCACCTGTAATGCATTCGATATCCATTCCAGTTTCATTTAACTCTTTTGTAATGTTTACTGCATGCTGTCTTATTCTTGGAAGACCGATGTTTTCATCCAAATTAGCAATGAAATGAAGATTTTCTATATCTTTATTGGAATTTATATTAGAATCATCAAATAATCTGGAAAAGTCACAATTTAGAATATCTGCAAAGAGATAGGAAGTTTCCTTTTTAGCATTCAATACAAATGCTACATTTTTTCCTTCCTTAATTGCTTTTACAATGATTCTTGCAACCTTTTCCTTGCTATCACCAAAATTAGGCTTGATGTATTTTCCTTGTGCCATTCCACGGGTCTTTTCAACATGTGTAGCAAGCCTTAACATTTCATTCTGCCTATCCGCTTCCTCTTGAGGAATTACACCATATTCTACAGCAGCGTTAAGCACTGCAATGGCTCCTTCAGTATTGTCCCCTTCACCGAAACCGCCATGGGATTCAACTGGCAAGACAACACAATCAAGGCCAAGGTTTTCAATTGGCTCCTTTAGGTCTTCACCAATGATCATACTTGCACAGGTTCCTACAATACCCATTAGTTTTGGATTGAAGGTATCATATGCCTCTTGCAAGGTTTCCTGAAGCTTTTCGCCAGCACCTAAAATAAAATCATTTTCAGCCATAGCTGTTGTGACAACTCTAACACCATCACTTTCAAGAAGCCTTCCTGTTCTAAAGCAACAGCCATGAGGACCGTGCATAACAATTACATCTGCATTTAAATCTCTTAAGGTGTAAAGGGAAGCAGCTATTGGACTTGGACGTGGATGCATCATTTTTATTCACCTGATAATTAAATAATAAAAATATTAACAATCAATTAAAAAATACAATCAAAATACAATCAATTAAAAATTTAACCTAATGTGTTACAATCTTAATGATATCCCTATCTTGGAGTTCATAATCACTTGCAATTCTCATGCTCTTTCTTGCATCCACCGCATGCATGAACTTATCACCAATGTCTGTGTGGATGATATATGCAAATTCACGAGGAGTGGAACCTTTAGGAACCAAGAAAGCATCAGGGAGCACATTTCCCTTTTGATCTGTAAGCTTGTGCTCATCTCCTACCGGATAGACCACAATCATGTTCAAAAGATCAAAGACTGCAGTATTCAATGCTTCCTGAATGCCAGTGCTGCCGTAAACATCGAGGATATTGGTTTGAATGTATTCCAATGCCTTTATTTGGTTGGCATTCAACTTGCTTTCATCTATGATTTCAAAACTGCTGTCTCCAGAAATGTATGAAATGAGTCCTGCCCTTGTAGCATTCATAAGTGCAAGCTCGGATTCGGCAGATGTTGGAATTACACGAGGATATTTTTCTTGCATTCTTTCAATGTTTTCACGTGCTCCAGGCAAATCTGCCTTGTTTGCAATTACAAGGGAAGGTTTTGCAATATTCAACAGATTTCTTACAAATTCTATCAGGTCTTCATCTTCCCATTTGCCGTAATTAGGATTTACAGTTCTTAATGCTTCAATTACATCTTCAATTAGTATACCAGTACCTGATAATTGCTCAAAAATGACTTTGGAAAAGTCTAAGTGCTCAGCTTCAACCTTACGGATAAGCCTTACCCAATTCTTGCTAACGATTCCGTACATCCACATGACGATTTCATGCTCTAAAAACTCAATATCATCTAATGGATCATGACTTCCAGGGTCAACTGGATTTCCTTCAGCATCAGTGCTTCCTGAAGCGTCAATCACATGAATGAATACTTTAGCTTGCATCAAGTCATCCAAGAACTTGTTTCCGAGTCCCTTTCCTTCGTGAGCTCCTGGAACAAGCCCTGCTACGTCAATCAATTCTATTGGAATCAATCTTGTACCGTCAATGCATTGGGAGTTGTGTGGGTTGCAAGTGACATTCATTTCCTTACATGGACATTCGCTGATAACATGAGCAACAGCCTTGTTTGCATCAATTGTTGTAAATGGATAGTTCGCCATCTCCACTTGAGATGCAGTGGCTGAATTGAAAAATGAGGATTTTCCTACATTCGGTTTACCTGTAACTGCAATTTGAAGCATAATATCATTCCTAATTGTTATAAAATGTAAATAAATTTAATTTTTATTTGATTTTTGTAATTTTTAAAAGATTAAAATTATTTGTTTTTTAAATAAACTTTTATTATTATAATACTTTATTATATTTTAAAAGATTAAAATTAGTTTATTTGTTTTTTAAATAAATTTTTATTATTATAATACTTTATTATATCTATTTTACAAAGTATAAAAAATTATTTAAAAAAATTAGTGAAATCAAAAAAGAAAGGCAATTATATAGATACTCAAAGCCAAATCAGATTTGTAAAAAACATTATTTAGGAAAAAAATAAAAGAAATAATTAGAGAATAGAATATGTATTGAGGAAGATGACATGAAAAAATACTCCTGCAGCAATTGTAGAATAATGAACTGTAAACACCAAAACAAGAAATACCCTGATTTCTGTCCAACAAAAGAATTGACAAATGATGAGAAAACTGAAATTGAAAAACTTTACAATGCAGACAACAACAAGGAAATATCACGAATATCTGCTGAAATAGAGGAAGAATTTTACTGCAAATACACAAGAGTGGAAGAAATTATAGAATTTGCCAAAAGACTAAAAATGAAAAAGATAGGAATAGCTGCATGTGTGGGACTAATGGAAGAAAGTAGAACATTTGCAAAAATTCTAGACAAACATGACTTTGAAGTATATTCTGTAGCATGTAAAGTTGGTGCAATGAAAAAAACAGAAATGGCTGGTGTTGATGAGGAAAAAACAGCGGTCACTGGAAATGTAATGTGCAACCCAATACTTCAGGCAAAAATACTAAACAAGGAAGAAACCGACCTTAACGTAATAATGGGATTATGTGTAGGCCATGACAGCCTATTCTATAAATATTCTGATGCCCTATGCACAACACTTGTAACAAAAGACAAGGTACTCGCACACAATCCAGTAGGGGCATTATATCAAACAAACACATATTATAAAAAGTTAATTAACGAGTAAATAATGTTTAATTATAGAAAAATAGCTTATTTGCTTAAGTTCTACAATCAGAAAAAAGTTATCAAATAATAAAAAAAAAAAAGAATAAAAAAAGAAAATAGCTAAAAAGCTATTAAAATTAAAATTGAAATTTTCAATAAACAGTTTTTGAAAATGTTTTGATTAAACTTTTTTTAAAAGTTTACCCTATGTATCTGAGGTCATCTTGAACTTGTTGTGGTGCTTGTTGACCCATTGCTCTTTGAAGCATTTCTTGCTCCATTTGTTGAGCTTGACTAATCATTTCACGAATTTCTTCCGCTTTTGCCTCTAACTCTTCAGTACTTACTTCGAGTTTTACGAGAATAGCTAATTTTTGCAAAATAGCTTCAGCTGCTTCAGCATCAATGAAATAACCTGGAGTTTTGCCCATTAAGCAGGACCCTTTCATCCCTCTGAGTCTACCTAAACCTAAAAATAAACCAGAAGCACCAACAATGCCGCCATCGGCAGACCTGATTTCAATATCTGCTTCCTTAAGCATTTCAATGCGCTCTTCATCAGTAGCAGCGCCTAAAACACGGCCATCTGTACCTTCAATAGGTTGACCTGTAGCAAGCCCACCTAAAGTATAAAACTCTTTAGCTCCTTTTGATTCAACGAAATCAAGGATAGAACCACAGAGTTCATATTGACCTTCTGGCGCTAAAGCTTGACAATTGCCTACTAAAAATATGAAATCCCTTTCATCTGCACCTGCAGATTTCAAGTAGTACATTTCATTTGTCATGTCTTCAACGATTCCGCCTTCCCCTACAAGAACCTGTGGAGGGAAGTATGGAGAATAGATCTCTACAAATTTAGTAGCATCAAGCTCATCAATAACATGATCAATTGCTAATTTTCCTACATGACCGATTCCAGGAAGTGCTTCAATAAATATAGGATTGTTTAAACTAACTTCTTCTAATACCTTAAATTGAGTTGTTCTCATAAGACCACCTTTAAGAACATTTTTAATAATCAAATATCGTAAATTAAATAATCGTAAATCAAATAATATTTATCGTAAAATCCATAAAAATAGAAAAATAAAAAAATAGAATAATGGTTTTTAAACTAGCAATAGCTTGCTAATTAAAAACTTTTTATTCCTTATTAAGCATCTCTTTCTTTAATTGTCTGCGATATTTGCCATACTTGTCCTCAACCGAAAATTTAGGCGGATAGATTACCTTTAACTCTCCACCGCAATTTGGACATTGAGCTTTAAGTGTGTAAATATTGCAAACAGGACACTTCTTCATTTTCATTTTCATCTGATTCACTAATTAATTCTCTTTCTAAGATTTCTGATTAGAAACTTAATTTTCAATTTCACGTAAGAATTCTCCGCTACCATCTGCCTCTTCTACAATAGCAATAGCTTTTTCTGCTGCTTCTTTCAATTGCTTTTCAGCAAGCAAATAATCAGTAGAAGTTACAGTGATTCTGTAACGAGGAGCTCCAACACATTGAACTTCAATGTTCTCTGTTTCTGCTGCCATGAGTGCTTTCTTAATAACCTCTACACCATCTGGGTTGTAGTTTTTAATATCCACATAACCTGAGATGTGAACTTCAGGAGGTTGAATGTTCTTCTCAGCAACTTCAGTTATGGCATCAGCCCACTCTTGGCTAATTCCCTCTTCAGTAAGAGTTTCTGCCCCTTCTTCAGAAGCGCTTTCGAAAGCCCCATAGATATCTCCAAAGATATCCATAAGTTCATATCCCACTTCCTCGTAAGCAGTGTCCAAGTCCTTATCTAAAGACTTAGCAGAGAGTTCCAAGAATTTTTCAGCTTTTTGTTCAATTTTCCATTGTTGAATCTTCTTAGTTCTTTGATCTTCTCTGATTCTTTTCAAAGAAGCGTCTACATGACCTTTTTTAGGATTAACCCTTAAGACACGAGCAACAATCTTTTGATTTTCTCTTACATGATCTCGAATATTCTTTACCCAACCAGAAGAAACTTCAGAAATGTGAATGAAAGCTTCCTTGCCTGCGTATTCTTCCAAGTTAGCAAATGCACCATAATTAACAACTTTGTAGACAGTACCTACAATAAGTTCTCCTTCATCAGGCCATTCTTGACTTTTTCTTACCAATTAAAACACCGAAATAAAAACAGTTAAGATATGGTTAAGAATAATTAAAATTAATCATTATAACCCATCTTTATTCTAAGATCACATAACAGCCAATTACATATTAGGTCAAAATAGCTAGTTTTGATTATAATTGGCCATTAATAATTTTAAGCTAATTGTAAATGTTTTATGAAATTTCAATAAGTATTGAACTTATTGTAAAACTTCATCGATGTGAGCCATGATTTTAGCTTTTCCACCACGGGATTTTACAATGGTTTTACCGCAGATGATACATTTTACATCAGAAGCTGCACGATCGAAAATGATTTGTTCGTTATCACAATCTAAACATTTAACTCTTAAAAAGTTTCCTCTTCCATTACTTGCCATACAAATCACCTAGTTAGATATCCATTCAGGTTTTCCTACTCTGAAAGATTTTCTGATGTGGGATTTTCCACATTCTTTACATTTGTATCTTAAATCTAATTTCTTAACCGGCTTGTTACCACCTGGTAATGGTCTTGGATAACCTCTGTACCCTGCAGTAACTCTTCTGAATTGTCTTTGTCCCCATGTTAATTCACTAGCTTTTCTTTTTTTGGAAGTGTGTACTTCGTGAATAGTGTGTCTTTTACAATGTGGACAGTAAGTTCTTTTTTCTTTAGGCATTTTCATAATATCACCTTTTATAATTTTCTCTGTTAAAAGACTTTTAGAACTTAATTAACAGATTTTCAAATAATAAGTTAATTACAACAAACCACTTGGAACTGTTTAGGTTTCCATTTAGCATGAGGATAAATTATAACATACTAATAAGAACATTTTTCAGTTTCCTACGAGCATGAGAGCATCTACTCATTCTTATAAAAAAATATTTTAAACTTAAGCATTAGATTAAACACATCTATAGCTGCCTATTCATTCATAGGATAAACTAAATTGAAAGTTTAAAAACTATAAAAAAAGATTTAACAAACTGTAAATCTTGGAATCTAATAATTAAAAAAATATTTTAAAATAAGAAAATATCATATTATTATAGATACATTAATTATATATGATGATTATCTATATATAAATCTTTGTATATTATATAATATTTATATAAAAATAGCTAGAATATAGATGCTAGAATATAGATTAATATAGAGATGCTAGAATATAGATTAGAATGTAGATTATAGAATGTATATGATAAAATATGGAAAATGGAATTTAATATTTCACTAAACTTGCCTTTTTGTTATCAATGAGAATCTGAGCAGTTATATTAGGCAATATAACAACATCATTTGCCAAGAAAGGACCATAAACCTTTCCATCGATTCCTACCAGTTCACCCACATCTTCACTAAGGACAACAGTTGCATTTTCTATTTCATCTCTAGCAAATAATCCTCCTCTTGTCTTATCAACTGGCTTTTTAGGAGCATTATCCTTTTTAGCATCAACACTATCATCAACAGAACCATCAACAGTGTCATCAATAGATTTATTAAAACCATCAGTAGGGCTAATCTTCTTTTCCTTTACATCAAGGCCAGAGGAAAATCCTAATTCAGATTGTCTGGATTCCTGCTTAACTGATGCATTATCATTAGTTTCTGCAACTTCAACATTTTCTGGAGCCTTTTCTTCAGCATTTGCAGATTCTGCTTTAGGCTTTTTAGGTTTAGCAAAAATAAGATTGAAGTCATCATCACTTGGAGGAGCATAATTGGATCCTGCAGCTATTGAATTATAGTAATCATCATCATAATTAGGTTCCAATTTGTCCAAATCTACAAACTGGCTATCTGGATTTTTGTAAAAGTCCTCAGGATTGGTGGAAACAGAATTTTCACGTTTAGTTTCTTCTTCCACATTTGATTGGACTTCTGCTGATTCTTCAACTTCTTGAGACTCTTGAGCAATAACTGGAGGCTCTGCTTGTTTTTCTTCAAGCTCTTCAACTTCTCCAACTTCTTCAGCTTTTTCAGTTTCTTCAAGCTCCTGAGCAGTGTCTGGAGTTCCTTGGCCAGGATACATTTGATTAGCTACCTGCTTATCAATGTTTTCATAAGTCTCATCAGTGATTACCTTTGCATTCTTGATTTGATTTAACCTATCTAAAACTTCATTAGATTCTCCAAGAGCATCAGAAATCTCATCTTCCATTTCATCAGAAATATCACTTTCGTCTTCAACAGAACTACTTGATTCATAGGAATCCTCTACAAAAGAGCTTTCCTCATCCTCATCGAAATCCTCATCATAGGATTCATCTTCATAATTCTCTCCAATAGGTGCTTCCTCACTATATTCATCCAAGGAAATTCTATATCTATGATTTTTAAGAGCATCCATCAATGAGAAATATAATGTTTCCTCTTCATCTGTAAGATTCAAAGGAGTTGTATCCAAGAGGTCAAATTGAGGATTGTCCTTTTTAAACAAGAGAAAAGATCTGTAGATATTGTTATTGGCGGCTTTAGTAATTTTAGATTCCCTTAGCTCACAGATTTCAGTGGCAATTCTTTGAGCATTATTGAGTAGCAATTGCTCATTTCCAAAAGGGTCACTAGCTACAGAACGCTCTAAGTCTTTAATGTAATCACGTAGCTGCTTATAGAAATCATTATCCACCCTAGCTAGAGATGATTTGTTACGTTCTTCCTTTTGAACTCTGCGCAATACCTGAAAAAAGTCGCCTTGCATAAGAATCATTAAATTTAAAATAAATTCGCCAAAACTTAAGAAACTAAATTAGCTAATGCTGATTTAGTTAATACTAATTTAATACTGAATTACTTAATACTAATTAATACTGATTTAGTTAATACTGATCGTTTTAATAAAGTTAATAATGTATAAAAAATTTAAATGGTGTAAATAGCTTTAATGCTATAAAAAAATAAATAAAATAAATTAATTTAAGAAAAAATTAATTTATTGACTATTTAAAAAGACTTTTAAAAAGCTAAAATTTTCTATTTAGTCTTCAGATTCTATTCTTGGAGCAAGCAAGAAACTGAGTTCCCCATCTTCAGATACCATTTTAAGACTTAAGGTCAATGGCATGTCATTTCCAAGAGAGATGGTAGCGATTTCAGAGAATTTGTCTGCTTTAAGCATTTCTCTGATCTTTTCTAAAGAGAAAATGGATTTAGCTTTAGTGTCTATTTTTTCACCATGTAAATATTCAATGTTTGCATCTCCAAACTCACCTTCAGCAGATGCATAGAAGTTTTCTTGATCCACCATTAAAGTGATTTTATCAGAGAAAATATCCATATCTTGAATTGAGTCTTTTAAAAGTGTGAAAGGAATCTCAAATTCAGTTGGATAATCCAATGAAGGAGGTGCAGGAGAATCATATTCTATATCAATCAATCTGATCTTGAAAGTTCTTGTAGCTTCACCAACAAAAGTGAGAATAAGATTTCCTTCATCTAATGACATTAATACACGGTCATTAGATTTTGAACGTTTCAATACTTTCATTAACTCATCTGTGTCAATATTGATCTTTTCCGGTTCATCGCAAATGAACTCATCGAATAAGCTGGATTTAAGTTCGAGATGAACAAAAGTAATATGACTACGGTCTAAGGCATCTAAACGAAAACCTTCACTGTCAGTTTGGATTTGTACTTCATCCACAATAGATGAAATAGCATCAAAACTGGTTTTTAAAATACTAGAATCACTTAACTCTGCTTTAAACATTAAAAATCAACTCTTGATTTAATTTTAAGCATTGATTATTTATTTTATAAATAAAATAGCCCGT
>SUTG01000087.1 GCA_015063035.1 Methanobrevibacter olleyae | reverse complement strand
TAAACAATATATATATATATATATATATAATAGAAATTAAATAACTAATTATGTTTATATCTTTTTAAATCCAAAAAAATCATTAAAAGAAAAAAAAATAAACATCAAACCCAAAAAATATGGAGGTTAAAAATGAATAAGAAGAAAACGATAATACTTACACTACTGCTCTTCACTATCATACTAAGCATCAGCATGGCAAGTGCAGCAGACACAGACAACAACCAAACAACAGACACAATCACAGAACAACCTGCAATAGAAAGCACAACACCAGTACAAAACGAAGTAACAGATACCGATACTAAAGAGATCACAAAAAGCAACAAAGAAGAAGTTAAGCAAGCAAGTGCAACAAAAGTAGACGTAAACAATTATAATGAATTGGTAAGCCAAGTAAACAAGATCCAACAGGGAACACAAAAAGAATACACCATAAACCTCAAACCAGGAAACTACAACGCAACAGCAAACATGACCCTAGAACAAAATAACGGAATAAACTACAAAGTAACAATCAACGGTAACAACATAACACTTGACGGACAAAAAAAATACACATTTATAAAAGTAACAAACTGTTCATTAGAACTAAAAAACATTAGATTAGAAAATTTTAAAACAAACACTAATGGTATAATTAATATAACTTCAGGAAACTTAAATATAATTAATTCTACACTAAACAACAACAACGCAAAAAACTCTGGAGGAGCGATATCCACATACTATAGTAATTGTACCATAACAAACACAAACATAACCAACAACACAGCATCAGGATTTAGGATTACTGAGGCTTTTGGAGGAGCAATATACATAATCAATAGTAATTGTAACATAACACAATCCACACTAAACAACAACCAAATAAATTCAACACCACTATATTATCAGGACTACCGTTATGGCGGAGCAATATACACAATCAATAGTACTTGTAACATAACACAATCCACACTAAACAACAACACATCAAACTATGGAGGAGCAATATACTCAAAAAATACTACCTTTACCATAACTAACACAAACCTAACAAACAACACAGCAAATCGTGGAGGAGCAATATATCTAAGACACTATAGTAATTTTACCATAACTAACACAAACCTAACAAACAACACAGCAACATACGATGGAGGAGCAATTTACAATGGGGAGATATTGAATATTAACAACTCCACACTAGCAAACAACACAGCACGAAGCAGTGGAGGAGCAATATACACAGACTACCTTAGTAACTGTAACATAACAAACACCACACTAAACAACAACACATCAAACTATGGAGGAGCAATATACACATATGGGTGGAGTACTAACTGTAACATAACAAACACCACACTAAACAACAATTATGGAAAGTATGGTGGTGCAATTTATAATGATAGTTCACGTTTAATTATTAAAAATTCCATTTTCAAAAATAATAAAGCAGATGAAGAAAACAATATCTACAATGCTATAGGAAAAACAACAATTTATTTGAATAATATAAGTGAAAAAAATTATAGAGATTTGATTACTATTCAAGGTCAAATAAGAGTAAATGGTAACAAAATAGTGTATCAGAACTTAAATATCACCATATTAATTAATGATGAAAAAATAAATCTTACAACAGATTATAAAGGTAAATTTTCAACAAAAATTCAATTAAACAGTACTGGTAAATATATCATAAAAGCCCTTTTCAATGGAAAAGGCAAATACTTACCAAGCAATGCAACAATATCATTCAACGTTACCAAAAGAAACACCACTATAAAAACAAAAGTAGAAGATGCATTCCTGAACAACCCTGTAACCATTAAAGGAAACCTAACAGATAAAACAAACACAAAACTAAGAAACGCAAACATATACATCACAATCAACAAAGAAAAATACCACATACTAACAGACGCAAACGGAACATACACACTAAACTACACACCAACAACAAAAGGAACAAACAACATCACAATAACATACAAGGGAAACAAAAACTACCAGGCAACCAACATAACAACAACATTCGAAGTAGACAAAGACCTAATCATCAAATCAACATACTACAGAGACAACATAACAATAAAAGCACTGATAACAGAAAACAACAAGCCACAAAAAAACAAAAATGTAAAACTAACAATAAACAACGAAACAACAACAATAAAAACAGATGAAAACGGAATAATAGAATACACCATCAAATCAACGACAGCAGGAACAAACACACTAAAAATAACATACAACAACAAAACAACCACACAAACATTCACAACACAAAAAAGAAACACCACAATAACAGCAACCACACCAAAAACAGCAACAATAAACAAACAAATAACAATAAAAGGAAACCTAACGGATCAATCCAACACAAAACTAAGAAACGCAAACATATACATCACAATCAACAATGAAAAATACCACATACTAACAGACGCAAACGGAACATACACACTCAACTACACACCAACAACAAAAGGAACATACAACATCACAATACAATACAAGGGAAACAAAAACTACCAGGCAACTAACACAACAAGAACACTTAAAGTATCCTAATCCTTAGATATATTTACATAAACCCCTCTATCCTATTTTTTTTAAATAAATATTTTTAAACACCCGGTTATACTCACAAATTACATTATAACTCTTATTAATTATTGAACCAACAACAACAGGAACAAAAAACATCAAAATATACTACGGAGGATACCACAAATACGCATACAGCATAACAACACTAAGTCTAGATGTAAAAACATAAAATAAAATATTTCTTAACCTCCAAACCCTCTTTTTTTATAAAAAAATTTCAAACCAAAAAAAAAACAATAATTAAAACATATAATACTTCCCTAAACCCTCACAAACATCCAAACAATTTAAACAATATATAACAATTCATTCATTAACAAAAAAAGATGGAACTTACACACATTATCATACTGCAATATCAAGAGGAACATACACAATATCAGTAACCT
>SUTG01000001.1 GCA_015063035.1 Methanobrevibacter olleyae | reverse complement strand
AAAAAAAAAAAAAAAAAAAAAAAAAAAAATAATAGAAAATAAAATTAATTATTCTATTGTTTCTAAAATCAACTTTCCCTCATTAAAGAGCACTATGTCTAATCCTTTTTCTATGCATGCCTCAAGGATATCTTCCAATTTTTCATATTTGGCAAGTACGGTAGCATCATAATGAGTGCTGTCTAGTTTTATTAGTTGATAACCTAACACTTCCATCATATCACCCCATTTTTTATATAAAATTAGTATTGGTTTTATTTAAATATTTCCTATAATGCATTTTAAAAATTAAATAATCATCGTTCTTCATTCAATTAAATATTTCTTAAAATGCATTTAAAAATTAAATAATTATTGTTCTTCATTCAATAATTTCTTTATATCTCTCCAGTTAGGACAGAAATTGTCCATAAGCGCCTTGAACCTTGGACCATGATTGAATTCAATCAAATGGCATAGCTCGTGAATCAATACATATTCAGTGCATATTGGCGGTTTTTTAGCTAACTTTAAGTTTAAGGTAACCCTCTTATCCTTTCTGCAGTTTCCCCAATTTTTCATGTTCCTGATTTTAATTTCCTTTGGTTCCTTTCCTACAAAATAGGTGCACTTTTCAAGGAAATAGTCAAGATTTCTCTTCATTTCGTCCCTGTAAAGTTCAAACAAGACCTTTTCTCTTTGCTTTATATTAGACCTTTTAGGAACTGGAAGATAGATTATGGACTTTTCACTGTCATAAAAAGCCTTTTTTGCATATTCATTGCTGATTAGCTGAAGAGTGTAGGGCTCACCCCAAATATAATGGGTTTCCCCATCCTTATACTTTACCTTAGGCTTTGGTGGGTTTTCAAGCATCCTTGCCCTTGTATCCTTAATCCAATCCATTCTTGATGAAACAAATTCATTGATTGCATCATCGGATAATCTGATTGGAGAAGAAACCTTAACAGTACCATCAGGCTTGATTCTAAGGTATAGGTTCTTTATATTCTTCCTCTCTAGAATTATAGGAATTCCCTCTATTTCAATTTCTTCTCTTTCTACCATCTTATCACTCATTGTTGAGAAAAAAGTTTTGGTCCAGGTTTTGCGCTCCGAAGGAGCGGAAAAGCTGGGTTAGATAATCCTATCATCATTGATTACAATAGCTTCCTTAAAGAAATCTGGAATCAATGACTTGTACAATGGACTCTTGAGGAGCATTTGAATATCGGAATCAAGGATATATGTTACACAGGAATCATCATCCGCCCTCATTCCTCTACCATAAGTCTGCACTAAAGTCATTGCAGTCTTATATGCATACCATCTTTGGTCCTTTTTCATCCTCATGTTGATTTGCTTATCTCCAAGGTATGGGAACGGTATCTTATAGATTATCTGGAATCTGCATTTGTCATAAGGCAAGTCAACACCTTCACTCATGGATGGGCTGACAAGAACCAATGGGTTTTCATCCTCTTCAAAGAATTGCAGCACCCTTTCCCTATTGTTGGTTCCATGGGCAATCAATCTGTTGTTGTATAGGTTGTTGATGATGTACTGTTGGCACTTATAGCTGTGAGTATGGATAAGGCCCTTTTCCCCTTCATGCCTTTTCAATATTTTCTGCATGATTTCTATTGATTTTGGAGCTGATTGCTTTACCCTATTTTTAGACATCTTGCCTGCTAAATTCAATTCAATAGGCCTTTTTTCAACAGAGAATGGACTGTCAACTTGAATATGATAAACATCACGAGGATCTAATCCTAACCATTTTGAAAACATTTTATGTGATAGGATTGTTGCACTCAAGAAGATTACAACATCCCCATGCTTGAATAGATAATCTTCAGCATAATGATTTACTCTAAGAGGCTTGAAGGAAACTCCGTGCTCATCTGCATCGATCACCCAATTTCCAGGTTCCTTTTCAAGATTGGTTTTAAGGGCCTTTAACCTAGAGATAGTGGAGTTGATCCTATCTGCCTTGTTGGTAGGCAAATCCTTTATTTCAATATCTGAATAATGACCTTGTATCGCTTCAATCTCCATTATCCACTCCCCTTTTTCAGCGCTTTTTAGGGTTTGCGGACTGATGACTTTCTTGATGTCCTTTTCAAGCTGGCGATTATATAAATTGATTTCCATTGTTCTCATTAATTTATCTTCAATGTTATGTGCCTCATCAAGAATCAGCAGGCTTCTCTTGCCAAAGTGCTTTACATAATTCAATTCCAAGATAGCGTAATCATAATTCATCAATGTGATTGGAGAATTGATTGCATTTGCCTTTTGCTGCCAGTACTTGCAGTGATCAGTTGTTTGGAAGAAGACATCGCTTCCAAATGAATCCTGAAAAGCCAATTCTCCGGTTAAGGTTGGATTTTTGCTTATTCCATAAGGACAGAAGAACTTAGCGGATTTTGGTGCAGTTTTACATGCTCCCATATCACAGGTAACTTCAAAGCCATCCTTTAAGCAGTCAAAATTGCCTCTTCCCTTTACAAGAGGGAAATCAAACTCATCGGCATATTGCTTTTGAAGCTGCTTTGTCATTGTCAAAATATATGCAGATTCATACATACGAGCCAATGTGGAAGCAATAGCTGATTTTCCTGTACCTGTGCCTGCCTCCAATATGATGTATTTATATCCTTTTGAGATGGCTTCCTCAATATCTGCAATGATTTCCAGTTGACCTTCTCTTGGCTGTTCAAATGGAAAATTCTCAATGATCTGCTCCGGAATTTCAGGATATTCCTCTTTTAGTCTATCTATAACCTCTTGAGGAAGGTCATGTTCAGCAATATCATAAATCTCCGCACTAGGAACATCCAAATCTTCGCTAATGGTTATGAGTTTTCGATTTTCATATTGATAAATCCCTTTAGCAGTGTTTTTAGCATGATTTTTAACCTTATTTTTTTCCTTCTTTTGATAAGGTTTTTTGGTCCTATCTGCAACGTATTTTCCACATACGCAATTTTTCTTAAGCATCCCACAATTGGGACAAAATAATGAGTCTGACATTACAATTATATTAGAAATAAGTTATATAAAAAGGTTTTAGAAAGAGCAATTGAAAGGTAATATTTATTATAAAAAATTGATTTTAACTTGTTAAATCGATTTTCAATCGAATATTGCAATCAAATCAAAAAATTATAATCATAATAGAAAAATCAGTGAAAATGTAATAATCTAATAATAATAAAAAATAGTAAAAAAAATAATATTTAAGAACTGAATAGCCTTAAATAAAAAAATAGTAAAAAAAAGAATATTTAAGAACTGAATAGCCTTAAATAAAAAAAATTAATCAAGGTTTTTGCTCGAATTGCAAAAAGCTTGTTTAATAAGCGAAAGCCTCTCCATCTGGGGATTCCACAAGGAATTTGCAGCAGTCATCACCCATGGTGAAACATTTCACTTCAGTTACATCAACATCTTTCTTGAGATAGTTTGTAAATAATGCTTCAAAAATACCTGCATCTAAGTAACAGGTTGGTTTTCCTTTTTTAGGAAGCAAGCTGCATTCGAAACATTCATAGGCTATAATGTTGATGATGTCTCCCAATTCGATTTCGAGTTTGCCTAAGCCATTGTCATCCCAGAATTGAATGATATTGTCACAGAACTTGTTAATGTCCTCTTCATAAAGCTTTTCGTACATTGCTGATCCAATATTCTTACCTGATTGGTTCAATACAGGGTTAATGTTGATTCCCTCTTGGATTAAGTTAGACCTTAAGGTGTGGAACAATAGGAAAGAGAACTTGAAGTTGTCGACATCCATGATATTCTTAACCAGGAATTCAGCTTGTCTTTCTTCCAATTCCTTTTCGTCTCCAGACTGGACTTCACCTAAGAATTTTGAATTGATGAAGAAGATTTTCTTTCTGTGATCGTTTGCATCAAATCTGTAGCTTACGATTCCATCTTCTCTTAATGATTTCAAATGAACAGAGATTGTGGATTTGGATTTTCCAGTGTTTTTAACGATTTCATCAAATTCCATATCAGTGTCTTTCAACATTGAAAGAATGGTTAATTTCACTGGACTTTTAACTACATTTACACCAAGCTCACCAGGAGCCTTTGCAAAAATTTGAATTGCTTTTGGTTGAATAGCTTTTTCTTCATTTTCCATACTAAACCCTCAAATAAAAATCTTAACAATATAATTCTTGTAAAAAAATGTTTGATAAATATAGTATAAACTTTCTTACATATATACTTGTTCTTATATTTACAAAATGTTTTATTATCTTAGATTTTAGTACGAATAGTTTATAAAAATTATATGGTTTTTAGTAAAAAAATACGAACATTCGTTATAAAATATCTAAAATAAGGAAAAAATACGAACAGATTTAAAAAAATAAGATTTGTTAAGAGAGTTTTAAAAAATAATAAAAAAGTGTATTCATAAGAAAAAATGAGAATTCTTACAAATACTATAAGATCAAAATTTATTTAGACTTGTTAGAACCTAAACTTAAAGTTCTAATTTTTTAGCTTCTTCAACTAATTTTTGACCTAATTTGAAACTGGTTTCATCATCATCCCCATCAGGAACATAGTAGATTTCCTGTTGGTCGAGAACTTCGAATCCGCATTCGGTGAGTTCGTTTGCGATGAATTCTACAGCTCCACCTCTTCCTCCCATGGAACCGAAGGTAACTGCAGGTCTTTTGAATCCAGTTCTGTTGAAGTGGAGACCTTTCAAGTAGTAGATTATATCACCAATGCTTGGGAATGGGAAGTCGTTGATGGTTGGAATACCGAAAGCAACTGCCTTACTGGTTAATATGCTTCTTACGATTTCACTTCTTTCATCTTCATGCAAGAAGTACATTTCCACATCGTATCCTTCTGCAATGATTCCTTCAGCAACTTCATGAGCCATCTTTTGGGTAGAGTAGTGCATGGTATCGTAAACAATGGTTACTTTGTCTTCTGCTCTTTTACCGGTTGCCCAGTCACTGTAAGCGCCAATGATTTTCATTGGATCGGTCCAGATTTGTCCGTGGGAAGGAGCAATCATCTTAACTTGTTCTAAAAGGCCTAATTCAATGATTTCATCAAATTTGTTAAGTACTTTTTTGGATAATGGGGTAATTAAGTTACCGTAGAACTTTTGTGCTGCATCCATAAGTACAACTTCTGGAATGTCAGTGTCAAATCTTTTAGCGAAACATAAGTGTTGGCCGAATGCATCGTTAGGGAATAAGATTCCATCTTCTGCAAGTAAGGTAAACATGCTGTCAGGCCAGTGAAGCAAGAAAGCATCCAAAAATGCTAATGTTTTTCCACCTAAGTCAAGGGAGTCTCCAGTTCCTACGATGTTGAAGTCTGCACCTTCTAATTTAGGATAGTGTCTAAGTAATCCGCCTTGAGCGATTTTACTGCAGTAAATTGGTGCATCGAATTTTTTCCATAAGTCGTATAAAACACCACTGTGGTCTTTTTCTACGTGGTTTTGAACAATGTAGTCTACTTTCATTTCTCTACCTTCTTGTTCAAATGCGTCTTCGATACGAGCCATCATTTCTTCAGTTTTTCCAGGATATGCGTTATCAATAATAGCTACTTTTTCACCAAATACAATGTATGCATTGTAAGTGGTTCCATCTAAAGTGTATCCATGGTAAGATCTTAAGTCCCAGTCAAGTACACCAATCCAATATACTCCGTCACCTATTTTTTGTGCTTTTGCTTTCATTTCAATTCCTCAAAATATTTAATTGAATAATATTCCATACATAAAATTTCATGTACTTCATTTTAGCATATTTCTTAACTAAATTATTATTAGTTCGTAAATGCTTAAACATTGTATGTTTTTCTATATATATAAAGTTTTGGTTTTATAAAATACGAACAAAATGAGGTTATCTAAAAAATAATGAGAACTCTAAAATAAAAAATTGCTAAAAAATAAAAATAAAGGACGGTTATTTAAAAAACTGTCCTTTTTCTAATAATTTATTTTATTATTACTTTGCCTTTTTTAGTGATTGCCTTAAATGTGTTATCTCCTGCAAAACTAACAGTTACTTTGTAAGTTTTCTTTTTAGGTAAATTAACCTTTACTTTTGCAATGCCCTTTTTATTTGTTTTTGCAATATATTTTTTACCATTTATGGAAAATACAAGCTTTTTACCTTTAATAAACTTATTGTTTGCAGATTTAAGGGTAGCAGTTAATACCTTAGACTTCATATTTGCTTTGTATTTTTTCTCAGCTACCACTAATTTCACCTTTTGAGGATTGACTTTTACATTAGATAGAACGAAACTGCCATTATAGTCATCATCTCCAAGGAAGCTAACCGCAATTGGATAATTTCCTTTTTTGCTAATGGCAATCCTTAAACTTGCAACACCTTTAGCATTTGTTTTAAGTTTATATACCTTACCATTTAAAGCCATTATAACTTCTTTATTGGCTAAAACTTTACCTGCACTATCTTTTAAAGTGATACTAAAGTTTTTGCCTGCATTTTTACCATTAACAGCAGCATTAATCGTATTGGCCACCATATTTTTGTAAGTAATTATAGTGGCCTTTTTAACTATAACAGGATTTTCTGGAACAACATTTACACTCTCGCTAATATTAACAGGAGCATGGTTTGCATCACCCAAATAATTAACAGAAATTGTGTGTACCCCATTGGTTAAATTATTTATAACCCCTTTACCATCCACAATGTCTACTTCAGCAGTTATGTCATCAATGGTAACATTGACAGTTCCATTTAAACCTTTACCTGTACTATCAAACAGACTAAATATTATATTGTTGCCATCAACTTTAACGCTTAAATTAGAATCGAAATCCTCTTTAACAGTTAAAGAAGCAATATCAGCTGAATCCTTATAGTTATTGGTAGCATTATATTTAGCACTGACGGTAAAGTTATTAGCATCCAAATCATTGATGACAATAGAGCCAATACCATTTATTATAGCGACCATGTATTCATTATCTCCAATGATTAGATCTACATTGGAACTTAAAGGATTATTGTTTTCATCAGTTAAACCAATATCAACAACCAAATCCTCCCCATACTTAATTTCATTAGCGCTTAGACCAATATTTAGGTTAGTGTTAAGAGGATTAACAGTAAATTGGCCGATTGCATCAGCAATATCATAATTGGCACCGATGAATTTAGCTAGAACCTCATAATCATCTGCATCTAAAACAGCACTAATAACCTTGGTAGCCACGCCATCAACAATATCAACCGCATACTCAACACCACCTATACTGACAATGGCAGATCCTGAAATAGTCCTATCAGCTATATCTAAGTTAATAGTAATAGGGCTGCCATAGCTAATATTGGAAACGGTTACACTCAAGTCACTTTGCAATTTATTTACAATGAAAGTGGTGGTGGCTTCAGTAATGGAATCCCCCATCAACCTAGCAATCACATTGTATTCTCCGGCATCCAACTTATCTGGAATAATAAGACTGCCTGCACCATTGTTTACAAAAACATTATAATTCTTACCATTGATGCTTACAATAACAAAACCAGACAATGGATTTGATTCGGCATCCACTAAACCTAAACCAATAGTTCCCTGTTCACCATAGTTAACTGCTGGAACATCAACAGTTAAAACTGAATTAGATACCATTACCAATCCAAAGCCAGCGGTTGGTTCATGCAAATCATCACCAGCAAAGTAAGCAGTTGCAATATAGCTGCCTTCAGCTAATCCTTCAATCTCAACACTGGCAATACCATTTGAATCAGTGCTTGCAGTATAATCAACATTGTTCACTGAAATAGTGATCTCTTTATTAGCCAATGGCCCATTGCCATCAGTTAAAGTGAAACCAATAGTTGCATTTTCACCTACTTTAATTACCACATTTTCGGCTTGGATATATGCATTGTAACCTTTAACATCAAATACAAAGTCTTGATTGTCTATGCTGATTGTAATATCTCCAGTACCGGATACGGTTCCAGTAATGGTAGCTGCATTGTTTACAACTTCTACACTTTCAGGATTGAATGCAGTGTTGTCTGCAATGGCTTGTACAATACGGATTGGCAATACGCTGGTCAATTCGCTTCCATCATTGAGTTTTAGGATGAGATCGAATTTGACTGTGTCTCCGATTTGTATGTCTGAGTTGTTTGCAATTACTTCTGCTACAATCCAATTAGCAATGTCTACACCAGTTAAGGTTCTTAATTCATCTGCATTGGTGTTGTTTCCCCACCAGTTGTTTTCTAAAATTTTACTAGCAGAATATTGTATCTTCATAAATTGAGTGAAATCATTTGATGCAAATATGGAGTTAGAAATAAAAATTCCTACATTTCCAATACTGAAAAGTTCATATCCTTTAGAATTACTGAATATAGAATCTAAAACAGTCAGATTGAATGTTGAAAATTCTATATTGCCTGCACCATTAATATTATCAAAAGTACAATTTATTAAAGTTAAATCAGTAGTTAATACTAAAAATGAATTAGTAATAAAATTTTCTAACACAACATCCTCTAGAACTAAACTATTTAAATTACTAGTTCTTATGAATATAGATGTTAAATCAGCATCAACAAAATTAATATTCTTCAATAGAAATTGATTTTCTGATTCTTCCCCAACTTGATGTGCAATATTTGCAAATGTTTGGTTAATATTTTTAATGATGACCTTGTCTACATCATTAGGTAAACCAATGATAGATAATTTTTGGTTATCAGCAAGAGTGAATGTGTTACCTAATACCATATTCTCATATTCACCAGCTTGGATGTGAATAATATTATTTATTGCATTTGCATCTTGAATGGCTCTTGAAAGACTTGCATATGGGTTTTCTTCAGAACCATCACCAGTTTCATCACTTCCTAAAATATCCACATAAATAATTTTTTCAGTTATTTGTACAATATTGAAGAGGGAAGTTTTTACAATGAGGGCATCTAGATTATAAATAGCCTCTGTATATGCTGATGCAATGAATTCCCCTTCACCGTTAAATTGAGTCTCTTTGATTGCAACAGGATTTAAGATAGCAGAACAAACATCTTCACCATTTAAGGTAAAGTATACTGTTGGGCCAATAATTATATGCCCATCTTCATCAACTAAACTTGCATTTAACTCAAGGCCACTACCTAAAATATCATAAGTGCCATTATCATTTACAACTAAAGTGAAGGTAGAACCATTTATTTTAGCTTGTGAAGTTAAATTGACATATCCTATATTGCTTAAATCAAGGTCATTGTCGAAAATAGTTAATACACCATTAGATGAATTTACCAACACATCACCATAACTGTTGTTGAAAATGTTTTTAGTAATGTATACTGCATATACACTATTTGCATTGTTTGATATTATGCTATGTACTTTATTTGAATCAAATGTGTTGTTGATAACAGTTAGACCTTTATTTGTATTAACTCCTTCAGATACTAATAATCTATTTGCTATATTATTAACAAAACTTGATTTTTCAATAGTTAAGCCATGAGTAGATGAACCATAACCACCACTTACACTTGAGGAGATAATTAAATATCTTCCGTGATTGTTTTCAAATGTACAATTATCTATGGATAAATCTACTTTAGAGGATAATAAACCTCCAATATTGTTTTCAAATGTACAATTTACAATTGAAGCATTATATTGGGTATTATATGGACTCCAACTACCAGGAGGATAACTTTGAGTATTATACAAAGATATTAAAGTAACATCAATAGTGCTTTCATTATTGGAATTTGCATTATTATTTGCAAATGTACAATTAATAAAGTTTGAGTTACATGCTCCTTGAATTAAAACACCATACCTATTACCATTTAGCGAAATTTCATTATTAATAAATTTACAATTAATTAAATTTAATTCATCAGCAAGATTAGCAAAAATGAAGAAGGAACTACCAACAGTTGAGATAACATTATTTTCAAACGTACAATTAATTAAACTTGAACTACCTCCACTATTAATCTCTAGAAGTTGATATCTTCCATTTTTGTTATCAGAAAATTTGATGTTAACAAAATTTGCTGTAACATCTGAATTAACATAAAATACGGTTCCACTACAGTCCTTAAAGTTAATATCTGAAGTTTCACCAAGAATTGTAATGTCTATTATACCGGATATGCTAATTTTTCTATGAAAAGTATAATTACTCATGACATGAATTTTAGCACCTAAAGATTCAGCTACAGAAAATGCTTTTGTGAAACTAGCATATGGGTTTTCACTAGTACCCTCTCCAGTGTCATCATTTCCCTCAGCTGAAATATAAATATCATGTAACAAATTTGGAATTGAGAAGTTTAAAGTTGCATTTTTTACAGTGATATCATAGGAACCTTCTAAAATAGCAGAAACAGAGTGAACACCATTTAATTTTAAATTAGCACTTGCTGTAACTACATCACCCTCAATACTTTCAGAGACTATTTTAATTCCATCTAAATAGAATGATACAGAAATACCGGATAGATAAATCGGATTATTGTTATCATCCATTATACTTGCATTGAATGTGACTGAACTTGAATCAATATTCCAAGTTTCATTATCCATAACTGTTAGGACAACTCCTCCTTCAATAGTGCCACTGGCATATATATTATTAGCTGTAGATGCACTTGTATCTATGAAAGTATTGTTTTTTATATAGATATAGTTAGTAGATTGTATAGCACCAGCCCTATTAGAAGCAGTAGTCTTATTGAACACTGAATTTAATACATAAATATAACTATTCTGACCACAAATGGCTCCACCAATAATTGCAGATGTATTTTCGAAGTATGAATCCTCAACAGTTACATTACCACCGTTTACAAAGATTGCACCACCCTGTCTAGCAGTAGAATTAACAAAATTAACATTATTTATAGTTAATTTACCACTGGAAGTGATAAATCCTCCTTTTTGAACAGTTGATGTATAACCATTAGCTAATGTTAAATCTTTTAATCCCACTATAGAATTTGCAGATATGCTAGTAATAAACTCATTAACATTATTCATATCAAATATGGTATTTGCACCGCTTCCAACAATATTTACTATTGCAGTGTTAGTGTCAATAGCTAAAGCACTGTCAACAGCATATACTCCTTCTGCTACATGAATAGTATTATTATAAGCAACAGCTTCATCTACTGCCTTTTTAAGTGTAGCATATGGGTTTGCTTCTGTTCCATCACCAGTTTCATCAGAACCAGTTGTAGAAACATATAACTCTTTATTTATTAAAGGAGTAATCACTAAAACACCTGTTTTTATAGTGCAATTTTGAAGGTTGTTTGAGCTTGCACTAACTAAGTAAGTGCCATTATACAATCCTAAAGATTTAGCAACAAATTCATCATATATAAGGTTACCTTCTAATGTTTTACCATCGAAGTCAAAAGATAATTTAGATAATGCAATTGGATTTCCATTATCATCTAATATTTTTGCTTTTAAAATAGCACCAAAACTTTCTACTTCAACTGTTTCATTATTTAAAACAACTATAGTTGTAGGACTAGTAATGAAAGAACTTGTAGATGTTAATGCTGCATAAACATAAGGTGAAGCATTATCTATTACGGTATTGTTCTCTAAATATAATTCTGCAATATTACTGTCATAAATTGATGATTTAGTACCAGTACCAGTATTATTAATGAATTTAGAATTGGTTACTGATACATTTGCATTTGATCCGGATAACACTATATTGGCTTGAGAAGAATTACTAAATGTACAATTATTGATAGATACATTATTGTTATTGCTTACAGAAATAGAGTTACTATTAGGATTATTGAATTCACAAGAATCAATTATTAGTGAAAGTCTAGCATTATCTAGTGTAATAAAAGCATTATTATAAAATTTAGAATTTTCAATAATATTGAGATTATTTCTTAAATAAACACTACCAATACCTGAACCTTCACTACTACCATAAAATGTAGAATTAAGAATACAATAACAATTATATAAATCAAATCCAGAACCAGTGTATCTTGTATTATTTAAAAAACTACAGGAATCGATTAAAGTTGCTCCCATTACAGTGGTATAATATCCCATATTATTTGAGAAATTACAATTTCTGACAGTCAAATTACCATTTGAATCTATAATTCCCCTATCATTATAACTATAATAATGTCCATTAATAAAATTAATATTGGAAATTGATACATTAGATCTCTCAGAAATATTACAGAAAGCGGAAACGCTTCCCATATCAATGGTTACATCCCCATCATAGCCAATGATATTTAAAGTTCCACCCACAGTATCAATAATTTTTTTGGTACTGAAGCTATAAGTTCCTCCTTGAATATAAATATTAGCATTCAACACATTACTTGCAATGTCTAAACCTTTTTCTACTGTTTTAAATGGATTTGCTTCAGTTCCATCACCAGTTTCATCAGAACCGGTAGTGGAAACATAAATATCCTTATTTAATATAGGGGAAACATTAATAACTGCAGTTTTAATATCCAAATCTGTGAAGTTATAATAATTTGTATCAAAAGTATAGTTAACTAAGAAGGTTCCGTTTAAAAATTTTTTGAAGGTATAATTACTAACACCTTTTGTGAAGTTTAAATTTGAAGCCATCAATTCATCATTGAAGTATAAACTAGCTCTTGAAACATTGATAGGATTTCCATTATCATCACTTAAAGTAGCAATAATATTAAATATCATGGATTCATAGTCATAGGTGCCATTTTCCATAACTACCAGATTTAATTTAGATTTTACATTTGAAACTGTTGAAATGTCTACAAATGAAGAATTGCTAAATATTCCTCTATTATTTTCTAGGAATAACTCTCCATTTTTAGATTCATAGAAAATACAATCACGAGCATTATTGGTTTCAAACTCTGAATTAATTACAGTTAAATTAATAATATTGTCTTGATAAGTTCCAACGGAAGCATAAATAGAAGACCCTTGTATTGCAGTATTGTTCTCAAACTTAGAAGAGTCTATGATTACGGTACCCTTATATATCCTTATAGCCCCACCATATTTCTGCCTATCATAAACAATTGCATTATATACATCATTATTTTTAAAATTAGAATTATTTATTAATAAATAATTAGCAACAGTCTGAATAGCAGCAGGACTTTCTGTAAAATTACAATAATTAATTTGCACATTTGAATTTCTCAAATTAATTTTTATAGATGTTCCTACCCCATTCATATCTGGTACTGAAAGATTAGTAAATGCACAATTATTAAAGCTTACATTAGGACTAAGTGAGTCATCATAAGCATATATATGAATAGTATTACCCTTATTATTAATGAAATTACAGTTTTCAATAATATTAGTTCCACCTCCTAATCTTATAAGATCATATCTTGAATATGAATTGGATAATGTGAAATTATTTAGAGTAAAATTACCAGTTGATGTAAAAAGACGATAATTGCCATTATAACAAAAATAATTAATAAATTTTATATTGGACAAATAAAATGTGGATCCATATTCAACATCTAAAAATTTTGTCTGACCAGATAAGAAATCAATTACTGTTTCATCCCTGTCAGCACCAATTATAGATAAATTACCACCAGAAGCCAAATTAAAGTTTTTATCATCAGTAGTATTATATATACCACTTGCCAAATAGATAGTACCTACACCATTAGATGCCTCAAATGCTTCCTTAATGGTTTTATATGGACTTGCTTGACTACCGTCACCTGTAGTCTCAACATTACTATCTACATACCAACTTGAATCATCTCGATCTGTAAAATTGCCTTGATCACTATCCGTAGAGACAGTATCGCTGGGATCTTCAGAACTTGCCTCTACACTACCCATTTCATTAGCAGTTTCCCCAATAGAAACATCATCTAAAGATATTTCTGAGATTGAATCATCAACACTAAGGATATCGCCGTCTGCAACTACATCTTCAGCACTTACAGCACTTAAAGACAGTGTGACTGCTATCAATAAGGCAAATATCAATAATATTGACTTATTATTTTTGCTCAATTTTTCACCTCATAAATTTATTAAAGGCCTTATCAAAATCCAAAATATTTATTAAAGTTAAAAGAGTCTTAAAATGATTATATTTCTCGAATTTGAGAAAACAAATCATATTAATACCTAATAACTTTTATAGCTAGAGTAAATATCTAAAATAGATTTTAACAAACCCTAAATGAAATTTTAAATAAATTTTCTTAAATTTGCTAAATTCTAGTTTTATTAAGCCTATTTTAAAGAATTAAAGATTATTTTGAATAATCTGATTAAAAAAAATCAAATTAATCAAGTAACTTTAAATCTATTAAAATATACTTGAATTTAAAAAAACTTCAAAAAAATTAAATTTTTTCATCATTAATTTTATAAACAAGCCTAAAAAGCTTGTTTATAAAAATAATAAATAAAAATTAATTAATTTTAATTTAATGCTTTTCATTACTTTTTAAGTTATTTTACCTTAATTTTAATAGTTTTTATATACTTTCCATAATCCTTAGTGTTCTTAAATCCTAATTTAACACTATATGTTCCTTTTTTAACCTTTATCTTCAAGGAAGCAATACCCTTGCTGTTTGTCTTTACAGCATAAGTTTTTTCTTTAATCTTGAAGATGACCTTTTGAGACTTGATTGCCTTACCTTTGTATGTGAGGAACTTGACCTGCAATTTCTTATTTCTTTTTACTATTGTCTTAACTGCTTTAATCTGAGGATAAATAACTTTTACAGTGATTTTCTTGGAAGATGCCTTATAATACTTGTCTCCTGCAAATTTGATTTTAACTGCATAAGATGCCTTTTTAAGATTTACGCTTATTCTTATTTGACCCTTCTTATCAGTAGCTCCCTTATATGTTTTCCCATTGATTGTAATGGAAAGAATTCTTCCAGCGACTATCTTATTTTTAGAATCTTTTAAAGTGATTACCAACTTTTTGCTATCCTTATAATACTTGACAAGATTGCTTGCAACTATCTTAGTGGAAAGCTTTGTAATTACAGAACTTCCATCATTTACGGTTGTATTCTGATTGTTGTCCATCACATTGGACCCGTTTCCTTCATTATCATCTGGAAGAACAACCAATTTGCTGAAAGTGCTGCTTGCAAAGTAGACATCATTTCCTCTGAATACGGAATCAACATTATAAGATCCAGGATTAAGATTAATGACCAAATTGGCATTTCCATTCTTATCAGTCTTGTTGGAATACCCCTTATTGTCAATGGTAAAGTAAATCATTTGACCTGCAATAGGATTTCCAATTTTATCCAATAAAGTGACTGTATAAATTCCTCCTTTTCCTTTCAATACATAATAGACAGATGAATTCAAAATGGTACTGGCTGCATTTTCACTGACAACAGTCAATGTTGAAGTGATATTTGAAGGCTGATAATCATTATCACCCATAAAATAGGCTGTTATGATATATGAACCGATGGTAAAATCATAATCCAGATGGGCAAGTCCATCATTATTGGTTCTGATGGTATAATTTGTACCGTTTACATTGACAATGATGTTTTTATGAATCAAACTTTCATTATTTAAGCCAGTTAGGATAATATCATAATAACCATTGACTCTATAGATTTCAGAACTGTTAAGTTTTAATAGAGATGGATACTTGTAATTCTTATCAACCACGTATAGACTTGAACTGATTGAAGAGGATGTGAAATTGATGTTTCCGTTAAATCTAGATGTGACTGTATAATTTCCATAATCCAAATTGATTTCCAAGCGAGCCTCACCATTCGCATCAGTCATTCGAGTGTAGGATTTGCCGTTTACAGTAATCTCAATTGATTCACCTGCAATAGGATTATCATTGCTATCTAAAAGCCTTACAGTATAATAGCCAGCTTCCTTAATTATGAGATTCTTATCAGCAACCAGTTTGGATGCATCACCATAAATTGTAAGATTGGTTAAGAGACTGCAATTTTTATACCATTTATCCCCTTCAAATGAAGTAAATAACATATATTTGCCAACAGGAAGGTTGATTTTAAGCCTTGAAATGCTTGATTCATTGGTGAATGCATAGAATACCGCTTTAGCATCATCAATAGTTTCATAATCTCCAGATAAGACATAATAAGTTATCTTATAATTAGACAATACCCTTAAATCATCTGTTGTCAATATAACAGTCAAATAACTATCATTCTTCAAGACATCCATGGAAGATTGACCTACTAATAACGTATGGGCCTTAGTGACATTAAGATCAAAAATCCTGTAATTTCCCCTATGCCATTTATCTCCAGCATAAGAACAGTTTATCTGATAAACGCCAGCCCCTAATTCAAGAGGAATTGAAAAAATACCGTTTTCATCTGTCACTGCAGTATAATTCATTGAAAAGTTTTTATCCAGATGCTCAAATTCGTGGGCTTGAACGTTTATTCTAATTGTGAAGTTAGACAAATTATTGTTATTGGAATCCTTTAATTGCACCGTAAGATTGTTGTTCGGACCAGTGACATTCAAAGAACTTTTATTTGAAAAAACTATGTCATACTTATATGGATTTTCAAATACGTCCAAATCAATGATCTTATAGGAACTTGAATAGCTATTATCCCCCACAAAAATGAATTCAAGGAAATGTCTGCCTAAATCCAAGCTTTCCTCAAACTGGTATTCTGCAAAACCATCTCCATCTGTAAAGACGGAAGACAAATAACTGCCGTTGTCATAAATGCGAATTTCACGGTTTTCCAAAGGATTGCCATCCTTATCAGTCAAATTGACAATGTAATATGGCAAATCAATTTCACTGAAATTATTTGGACCTTCATAGGAGATATTTGTGGAAATGATGGAATCAGGACTATCCACGAGAAGAATGAATGATATATTGCAAGGATTATAGATATTATCCTCTTCATTGATGTTATTGTGTGTACTTGGATCATAATGCTTTACAAGATCTCCTAAAAATTCAATCCTATACTCATAAAGACCAGGACTGCGTCCTTTTGCATGGAATTCAAATATTCCCTCAGGCGAAGTTCTAAATACCTTTGTCAATTGGCCGTTCTGATAAATCTCGTAATATAATACATCCTGACCTTCCACGGGACCAAGATAATCAACATGTTCATACTTTTCAAGTTCAATCCCATTTTCATAAACCTTAAAGTATCTATAGGTAGAAACATTAGCCAAGACTTCCCCTGTCTCATTATGATAGATTATGAATTGGATGGGGACCTCGGAATGCAAGCCAGTGTGAACAATTGAATAGGCTAAATCGACAAAGCCTATTACAATATCATCATAATAATAGGTATTATTGTAATATACTGTGAAGTTCAATTCAGCTGTTCCGCGATTGTGGAAGACATCCCCCTCATATATCAAATTAAGATAATGATTTCCTGAGATAGGGATTAATGAACAGGTTTCATTGAGATATCCTACATCATTGGTGAATACAGATTTTTGATAGACTCCATCCAAATAAACCAAAACCTCTGCATTGGCCAAGTAATTGTCCAAGGAATCCAAAAGAATCATTTCATAGTTAAATGTATTTCCAAGATCTACTTTATTTTCTACCATATCAGAGGACAAATAGATTCTTGTAGAGAGAACAGACTGCAAATTTCCAATTTGAGTGGAAATAGGTTCTGCTCCATAGGAATATGAACCGGAAATTGAATAATTTGAGCCTAATTCCAAAGGAATGTTAAATTTCATATAAGCAATTCCTTCAATAAGTTCACTGGTTCCTATAATAGTGCTTTCACCATCATCAGAATCATTTAATAAAATGAAACGTACATTACCTCCAGTAATAGGATTTCCCATATTGTCAGTTACATTAGCAAACAGCAATACAGATTTATTATCAATCATATTAAAAGTTTCATTATTTAAAAAGGAAATAACTAAATAAGAAATGCTACCAGAAGTAAATACATAATCTCCAGAACCTATGCCTGACAAATTAGCTTTACAATTCTCCATACAATTAGCAGATAATTGTAAATTTGAAGCTAAATTATACATAGCCCCCCCGGAAACATTGGATTTGCAATCATTAAAGGAATTGTTTACACAAATAAGATTATTAACTGCATTATATAATCCCCCACCATAAACTGCAAATGAGGAAACTACTTCATTTTCACTGAATCTTCCGCCAGTTCCACTTAAATAAACTGATCCTCCACTGAATCCCTTATTTGAGATGAATGAATTATTTATTATAGTTGAACTTTCTCCAAAGTTAAATAACGCACCACCATATAAATCTGCGGCATTGCTTTCAAAATCACACCATTCAATTAAAAGATTTGCACCATAGTTATAGATTGCTCCACCATTTGAGTAATCCTTGCTTAAGGCTGAATTGTTGATGAAAGTGGAATTTCTGAAGACATTTGAAAATCCTTGTTTATAAACCGCCCCTCCATAGAAAGCGGTGTTGTTGATGAATTCCAAATTTTCAAATATGACTGCATTTCCTGTATCGAATATTGCACCCCCATACTCTGATTGGGAATTATAGAATCTGGAGTTATTGTAAACTGATTTTTGCTCAAAGATATAATTGTTTGTATAATCATAACTGGCATAGATAGTACCTCCATTTTGTGGAACAGCATTTGAATCATACTCTGATCCGCCTTCGAAATTGATGCCTGAAACGTATTGTTCATTTTGGCAGGCCCTATTAGAGTCAAAGGTACAATTATCAACAATTAAATCACCAATTGAATGGGAAATTGCTCCACCATCCAATAGACATGCAGAATTGTTAAGGAAAAATGAATTTGAAATGACAGTGTCAAAACCATAATTCATGATTGCACCACCAACTTCACCAACATTATTAGTGAAATTGGACATATCCACAAGTGAGTTTTGACCTTCCAAAAACAAGGCACCTCCATGGCAATAATTGTCAGCAAAATAATAGTAGGAGGTGTAATTTTCCAAAAGTCCATTATTTATAAAGCTTGAATTGATTATGCTGATATTATCCATCTTAAGGAATCCCGCACCTGCTCCATAGCCAATACGGAAATTAATCCTTTTAATCTTAGTCTTTATAATGAAATTATCCTCAAAAATAGAATTATCAATGCTTAAGTTTGAACAGTGATTTGAGGTCAAATCATGGAAATAATGATAGGAATCACTATTCTGATTATAATCAATAGTCATGAGGGCTCCGCCTATAAATGCAGAGTTATTTTTAAAGCTGCAAGAATCGAATTTGACATTATTGCCCTTGAAATAAATTGCTCCGCCACAATCTGCTGTGTTATTGAAAAAGGAACAGTTTGTAAATGTATAGTTATCTCCTTCAAAATAGATAGCCCCTCCTGCAGATAAACAGGCAAAAATAACAGTCTCATCAGGATGTAATTCAAAGAATTTCAATTGGCTTTGATTGAACTGACAGTTTGAAATGTCCACATTGTCAGAATAACTTGCAATAGCAGCCCCCTTTTGTAGTGCATTCCAAAAATATACAGAATTAGTTGAAAACTGCATGGAAGTTCTGATGTCATTATTAATGAATAAAGTGTTATTTATTGAGAGTTTGCCTAAATTATAGATGGCACCTCCACTTCCCATATCTGTGAAAATTCCTCCTGCAACATTATTCTCAAATGAGGAATTTTCAATAATCAATGTTCCAGAATTATAAATGGCCCCGCCATAAAGATGGCCTCCATGAGAACCAGATGCCCCTAAGGACACTTGATTAGATAAAAAATTACAGTTAATCAATGTTAAATTGGCTTGATTTTGGATAGCTCCACCAGAATTAGAGTCATATCCATTTATAAAAGTCAAATTTTCAATTATCACATTAGAATTGTAAACATCCAGTATCCTATGTAATCCTTGACCATCTAAAATAGTCCCATTAGCATTTTCACCAATTAAATGAACACTGTATTCGGAACGGATGGAATATCCATAAATTTCACTTGTATAAACACCCTCAGAAATATGAATTATTGAATTCATATTAGATTCGTATGCTTTGAACAATGCATTTTCAATTGTTAAAAATGAATCATCCTCAGATAAGCCTGAATTAGAATCATTTCCATTAATTGATACATAAATAATCATCTGCTCTGATTCTATATCATCAGTTGAATCTTTTAAAAGAGATTTGGCATTATTTTCATTTTCTACATTTGAATTATAATCTAATTCATCCCTGTTTTCCAAATCAGAACTAATAATAAGATTAGAATCAATAGAAGAACTGCAATCAACGCTAGAGGCAGAATCAATATCATAATCAGCAGACTCTTTAATGCCATCAAAATCATTAGCATTTGTTAAATTATCTAATTCACTAGCACTTACAGAACTAATCAATGCTAAAGAGCCAACAATTATTAAACAAATTAATAGACAACTGATCATATTACTTTTTTTAATTAAATCCATTATTCCACCCCCTTTTTATCCTCATCTTTTCTTGATTCTCTATAATAACCTAAAATTATCAATCCAAAGAATATTATGATAATTATCACTAAATTATAATCATTCACATTTTTTTGAACGATACTGTCTGTTTCATTTTTATAAATCATATACGCTTTTGAACTTGAAGCACTTGAACCACTTTCTCCAGGAGAAGAACTTGAACTATCTGAACTATCAGCACTGCTGTCGGAAGCTTCTCCGCTTAAAGGAGTGGAGCTGGTACCTACATTTGATGGGGAACCTCCATCATCATTTAGACCCCCTGCATCTTCAACGGTAATGTCACTTGTTCCATCAACCTTAATGGAATTATGGGAATTGGTTTCTGTGTCATTTGATTTGGAATTTGAATTATTATCAGTTGAATTAGAACTGGAAGATGAATCTCCATTGCCATTTAATAATTTATTAATCAAATCTGAAAGGCCGGAACCATCACCACTAATTGCAATGTTTCCACTATTTCCACCTAAAGCACCAATAATATCTCCCCAATCAAGAGTACCCCCATTACCATTTCCATTACCCTGTCCATTACCATTTCCACCGGTTCCATCACCACCAGAGGAAGGAGAATTGGAATTTTCAGGAATTAATCTGCTGATTGAAGGACCATCATAAGATCCGACCCATCCATTAATACCAAGATAGGAAGAATCCTCAGCAGTAAGGAGTGATGAATCCGCCACATAAATGGAATCACTGCCTGAGACAGAATTGACAACACTTATGCCTACATTGGATTTTGAAAGATTATTCCGTTCAACGCCATATGTCAATAAGGTAGGTAAAATTATGGAACCTCCAGATTCCAAGGTATTGGCTGAAAATGTACTGTCAATGATTTTAAGATTATTATCGTGAATAGCTCCTCCATTATTGACTGGATGGAAGAAAATGCTGTAGACATTCTCCAATTCATCTATATATAACCAATTTCTCATTTTATATGCATTTCCTCCAAACAATTTTGATATGTCATATGTAAAGACCATATTATTTAAGAAATTGCAAGAAATATAACTTGTTAGGGAATTATTAACAATATATATTGCACCTCCCCCTCTAGGTGCTAAATTAGAATCAAAAGTACAGTTAATAAAATAAATATCTTGAGGGGACTCTAAATTTTCAATAATTTCCCCCAATTGATTAATATAATCATTTTCATGTTTCTTTACAATGCATGGATACCCCGCTATATTACTATTAAATCCATCAAAAACATTTGGATAAAATCCTATTGAATAAAATGCGCCACCTATACCTTCAGCTGCATTATTAGAAAATAAACAGTCAGTGATTATAACTTCTTTACCAAAAACTTGTAAAATAGCACCCCCTTTGGTAGCAGTGGAATCATCATTAAAACCATCAAATGCCAAATTGTTTAAAAAATTAGTGTTGGAAATATGCAAATCTGAATATTCATTGAAAATAGCTCCACCATTATATGCCTCATTAGATATGAAATTACAATCTAAAATAGTTAAATTAGAAAAATTATTATAAATAGCTCCTCCTCTCTCATAGTTGACATATAATTGATGAACTAGACTTTCAACATTAAATAAAAGATAGTCGATAGTGTCCGGCTCAAAAGGAACAGAATGATCCTCTTTAATATTATTATAAGTGAAATTAGAATTTAAAATAGTTAAACTACCATTTACAGAATAAATAGCTTTTGTAGGGGATTGGGTAAATAAACAGTTACTAATTGTTAAATCAGCGTTAAACTTGACTAAATAATATCCTTTAAAAATCAAATCTTCTAAAATTATTTGAGATTTAGTATCAATAACCCAATTGCTAGAAATATAAATATTTTCATTTGAACCTTTAATTATTATATTGCTATCAGAATTAATTAAAGAAGAATCAATATCTTCGGAAGAATTTTCTAATAAAACAATAGTTACTGGTTCAATAGTTCCAAAAACTTGATTAAATGCATAATTAATACTATTAAAGGGATTATTCAAAGTTCCATCACCTAAAGAATCTTTAGAATTATTTACATAAAGAACAATAGAACTACTAATTAAAGAATTATTTACTTTACCCATATTTGTATAAACATTAGTATAAGCATTTAAGTAAAAACCAGAAATTTTTATAATGCCATTTAAAGAAGAATAGGAAAATATTGAAGCAATCCCTTTATCTAAACTCGCATTCACCAAAATTTCCCTGCCTTCAATGAAGAATCTGACATATCCTCCACTTATTGGATTTCCATTATCATCATGAACATATGCAGTTAAATTAATCCTATTGCTGTTTATATCCATTATCCTTTCATTTTCATCCAGACTGTCTTTAATGAAATTCAAATACAAACCATCTACAAAACCTTTATTATAAATAATATGACCATTGCTCACATTGCCCAAATAATTATTCTTCAATCTTAAAATACCCTCATTATAAATGACTGCAGAGTCTTTAGGCACCTTAGAATTATTAAAGATGCAATTTTCAAGACTTAAATTGCCTTTGTTAAATATTAAGCCAACACCATTCTGTCGATAAACCCCATTAACAAAGCTAATGTTCTGAATTGAAACACTAGCCCATTGGGAAATTTCAAAGAACCAATGTGCAGATGCCCCATCAATAACGGTTTTATTATATCCTGTTCCAACAATATCCACATTTAAATCTGCGATAACTAATCTTAGGTTAGAGCCATAGCCAGTATAAATGCCTTCACCAATATGAATTATACCCTTAACTTTAAAATTGGAACCAGAATCCATATTCAAAGATTTTAAATAAGTTAAAGCTTTATAAATAGTTAAAAATGGATTATCGGAAGATCCATTTCCAGAATTATCATTTCCATTTGTATCAACAAAGATATTAAAAATAGTGTAATCCATTACGGCAGAAGTGGTATTATATGGATTATTGTCATGAACGATAACATCTTTTTCATAACTGACAGAATTATCTCCATGAAGAGTAGTGGAACTAATATTATTGTAAATTACAGTGATATTATATGTAGAACTTGAATCAAATTTAATGGCATAGTCCCCACCAAGAGCATAATAAGATAAGATTTTATTGTTTTTTATAAGTAAATTATAAGAGTCTTTTGTATAGTATATTCCACTATGCCCTGTTCCTATTGAGTCAAAATTAGTGCCGATTGATGATATATCAATACCGTTAACAATTATATCATTGTTTTCTAAAATGTGATCATGAGAACCATATGCACTGATGCCATAACTTGCATTAGAATTAGACTTAATGGTATTCCCACTAATATTCACACCATAAACATTAAAAATCTGAATACCATATACCATATTTGAACATGCTTCAATAATATTTTTACTTAAGATAAAATTATTAGATTGGGTTAAGTCATATCCATTATTAAAGAATTCACTTACAATGCCATAACAAAATGAATTAGACTTCAAAATAATATTGTTGTTGTCAATTTTTGTATCAGCAGCACAGGATAAAGTAATTCCATTTGCATAATAGTCAGATAAAATATCAATAATGTTGGAACTAATAATATTTCCCAGCGCATTATCAGCACTAAAAGACCCGGAAGCATATGATGAAAAATCAATACCATAAATATAATGACGAATGGAATTGTTGGAGGATTTAGAATAAATAGAAATTCTATTATTTCTAATGCTATTATTATTAGAAGCGCCAAATGCATAAATACCTGCTAAATTGTAATTACATCCATCATAATAATCAATGTAAATAAAATTATTCTCAATGGTTAAATCACTGGCTTGATTGATATAAATGGGAGCCAGATAGTTAGAATTTTCTCTTGTGGCATTTGTAAAAAAGTTTAAATCCTTCAATGTGGAAGTGGAAGCATCCCCAGTAATCTCTATAGTGGAATTAAAGATAGTGGTGCCTTCTAGGGAAGATACAGTTAAAGGAATGTCTAACTTAATGAACCTATTTGATAAATTACCAAAATAAATAATTGAGTTGGCTTCCACATCATATGAAATTAGACCCTCCCTATCAAAATAAGTATCAAAATTGGAATCATCAATAATATGGATACTTGATCTTGTATTAGTTGAATAAGGTTCTCCTACATTAAATTGATTTTGAAAAGTTTCATGACCTTCAAAATTACTTATGTTAGTTTTTTGAACATCTGAATCAATTTCATCAAGATCAGATTTATTATCCTGAACATAGCTTAAAGAGTTTTCTAAAGAATAATCGGTAATAAGGTCATCTATTAAATATGATTGAGTATCTGTACTATTTAAATTATTATCTGCTGCATTTACAGCATTCAAACTAATAAAAAGAATTAATATAATGCAAATTTTAAAATTATTAGACATACAGACACCAAAGTAACTTAAAAATTTAAGGAATGAAGAATTTTTAAAAAATTATATTTTGAAATATGCTTAATTTAATTTATTGATATTGTATATTTAAAACTAATTATTAAACAAAATAGTATTTTTTAAAAAAAAAAATTAATTATTTTTAAACAAAATATAAAAAAATGGTTTTTTTTAAAAAAATAATAATTAATATCATAAAAAAGAATTATTAATTCTTTTTATTAAACAAAATTAAATTTTAATAAAAAAAAATGAACAAAATACAATTTATGATTTTTTAATATAATTATTTATTAACAAAATAAAGAATTCATAAGGATTAAAATAACTAAAAACAATCTAAAAAAGCACTATTACATAAAATATAATTAAAATAATCGACAAAAATAAAAATAATTAATTTAAATTAGTTATTTAGTTTTTTAGTATCCTATAAAAAACTACAAATATATTTTAAAAATAATAAAATATGTTTTAAAAAATAAGTAAAATAAAAAAATTAAAAAATTTAATTGAAAAAATTTAAAATAATTTTATACAGGAATTCCAACCAATCCTACAACCAGACTAACCACAATAATTATTCCCATAAAGAAAGACATGAAGGTTACAATTGGCTTATAAGCGCTTTCAGGCATTATATATGACAATAGATTTTCAAGCAAATGCCCTCCATCCAAAGGTTTCATTGGAAGCAAGTTGAAAGTGCCGATAGCAAAATTCAGGAAATAAATCCAAAACAACAGTTCACTTAAAGGCATTAAAATCCATAATAAAGGAGTGTAGAACTGATTGTCAAAGCCATCTGCAATAACGTTGTTTGCATTGACTTGGACTCCCATAAAGCCTAAGGATCTGTTCATAGGATTTGATTTCAATTGGAAACTGTAATCTCCTTGATCCGTGTGAATATTAACCGTTTCATTTGGCTTTAAGGTATTTGTAGCTTTCTGGAAAGACGCCATGTCATTTACAGTGAGATTATTTATTGATCTGATTACCATTCCTTCAGACATATGATTAATGGCATTTCCATCTGAAGTCAATCTGTTAATGACAACCCCGTCATCTTCAAACACCATAGGCACGATAAATGAAGAAATGACCATCATGATAATCATTGCAATAGCTGCTAAGGTTAAATTTGCCATAGACCCTGCTACATAAATTCTCATTTTTGCAGGACGGCTCAATTCATTCAACTCCTCATCATCAGGTTCAACAAAAGCCCCTGGAAGAATCGCAAACAATAAGAGACCAATGGATTTCAAGCCAATCTTTTCCACTCTTGCCAATATTCCGTGACTGAATTCGTGAACGACCAAAACTGTTGCAAGAGCAATGAGACCGCTTAATAATGGAATGAAAATTGGAGACCCTGGAACTTCCACACCTGGAACAACCAAACTGACTGTAGGTGCATCCATAAGTGTTTTAAGGGAATAGACTAAAGCTCCGGCCATAAGAATCATAAATCCTGCAGAGATTACGATTCCTGCATTCATATACCATCTCCAAAATCTAGGAGCCCTATTGGCCAACCTATCAATGAATCCTCTTAATCTTTGAGTTTTCCACATCAAAAGAGGGAAGTTTACTTCAACCCCATGATCAGTGAGATAATCCTTAAATACAATTGCAATAACCCAAATAAGTATAAAGGCTATTACATAATACCATATACCATTCATATTAACACATTGATAATTTTTAAAAGTTTTAGTTTATAAAAAATCCATTATTTTAATAGATTTATTTAATTGAATAATATTATTAAGTTTTCATAATATAAAAAAGTAATTATTTAAAAATTATTTAGATTTCTTTAAACATTATATTTTAGCCAGAAGGTTGCTACCACTATTGCTATAGTAGTTCCGACAACTAATAAAACACCGGAAATTGCATCAGTTTGATTTACAGTCAATCCTAAAAAGCCATTATGCCCTAGACTGTTAAACAGAAAAACTAACCCCATCCAACCAAAAATAATCATAAAATATGCGAATACTTTCTTATCATAAATTAATAAGAATATGCCTATTGATAAAATGAAAAATCCCTTTAAAAGCAGGCCGAAATCAATGCCTAAGCTTAAAAAGCTATTTATTGCTAAAATTATAATTACCGCTATAACATATGCAAGCAGAAATTTTGTTTTCTGACTATTCCATTTATCTCTTAGTTGACTATTATGCTCGTAATATTTTATAGTTTGTTCTTGATCTCTTTTTAAGAAATTTTTTTCCTGAGCCTTTAAAACCTTGTATAACTCCTCACTAGCAACATATAGATAAAATCTATAGCTTAAAAATAATGTAAAAAGAAAACTCATAGGAATTAGCATAATTAATATTAAACTTAATATGGCTCCTAAAACATTTGGGATATAAGGAGCGATTTTTGAAAACATTGCCATAATAAATATCCAAAACACTAATAGATATGCATAAAAAACTATTGTGACAAAAACTGTTAAAAGTATATCTTTTATTCTGCTACTTAATTTGGATTGAATTGTTTTATAAAATTTATAGCTTAAAAGAAAGGAAACTATAAATTCAAGGAAAAATAACAATAGATAAATCAAATCTCCAACATAAACTGCATAAACAAAATAAGTTCTTAAAATAGAAATATTAAATAGTAAAAAAAAGAAAACAGCAATTGTTAAAATGATTTCGTAAATCTTTTCTTTATTTTCAATCATAATATCACCATTTAAGATTTATGAATATATCTTTAAAGAATAATATAAAAAAGTATCTGGTTTTGGTAATTGAAAAAATTATTTAAAAGCAACACATAAAAATTTAAAAAGAAATTTTTAAAAAACATGAGGAAAATAGAATAAAACATGAATAAAAAAATAATTTTTTTAACATGTGTAATTGGGATTATAGCGCTTTTAGCCATTAGTGCGACAAGTGCTGAAAAAAGTGATGTGGATACTTCAGATTGGGTGAATATAACTGTATATAACACCAATTTTCAGATTCCACCAGAGTATGGGGGAGGAAGCGAATCTGGAGGAAATTATGTTAAGACAAATGTATTCACATTTGGACTTGTAGCTTTGGAAGATGAAAAGTCCCTTAGAAACAATTATGGATATGAGTCTACACTTGATGAACTTTATGACGTTGAAGAGATGGAAATAGACAGCCATCATGCCGTTGCATATTATAGCCATAGAAGCATAGTTGACCATGATGTGACTTATCTATACTTTGAATCAAACAAGACATTCTATGCATTGAGCTATGATGGAAACGATGTTAATGATACAATGAAAAAGATTGTTTCCTACAGCCCTAAATCAAATTTCACTAAAGAAAAATTTGATGAAAAATTAAATCAAATGCAAGACGATTATATTGAAGAGCAAAGAGAATATGAAGAGTCTTATGCTTACGATCAAGGATATAAAAATGGATATTCTCAAGGAACACTGAATAGCAGACACAATGACTACTTTGGTTACTACCTATTCTATAGATTAGGAAAAAGAAGTCGATAGGATAAATAATAAAATAATAAAATATAAATAAAAATAGCAGAGATAAGAATTAAAATTCTTATCTAAATTCTTCTTTTAAAAAATATAAAAAATAATTAATTTTTAAAAATATAAAAGTTTAATCTCTAAAGGCTAGGCCATGCCATATCATTGAAGAAGATCAAGTCAACTTCATCTCCTTTTTCAATTCCCTCATGGTTTTCATCAATGATAATGTAACAATTTGCCTCTACCATTGATCTGATGATACCAGAACCTCTATTCAATACATGATGAACGCCAGTGTCATCAGCTACTGCACGAATATAATCTGTTCTTCCAAGAGATGAAGGTATTTTGGTTTTGGATACCCTATTAATCACTTTATGGGAATAATCGAGTCCTTGCATTTTAAATAGGTAATGCCTTGCAATTATATCAAACTGACCCATAGCAGCTACTGGTTGACCTGAAAGCATGAATACTTGTGTGCCATTTACTATACCAGCACCTACAGGTTTGCCTGGCCTCATTGCAACACCGTGGAATAGGACTTCGCCTAATTCCTCTACAGCTTCAACAACCACATCACCTTTACTGATAGCTGTTCCTCCAGTGGTGATGACTACATCATATTCATTAGTTGCTTTATCAATAGCTTCCTTAACTGCATCAAAATCATCTGCACCATGTTCTATATCCACAATAGCTCCTGCACTTCTAATCAATGCAGCAATGCTGAATTGATTGGAATTAATTATTTTAGCCTTATCAATCTCTGGAGAAGGTTCAACCAATTCATTGCCGGTTATTAGCAATTTAACTCTTGGCTTTTTGTAAACTTCAACTTCACTGTGTCCTGCTGAAGCAATCAATCCCATCTCCTGTGGTCTGATTAAAACATTTTCACCTAACAATTCATCTCCTTCAGCAATGTCTTCAGCCTTTGGAGAAATGTTTTCACCAGGAGTCACTTGTGAGTGAATCTCTAAATTATCACCATCTTCATAGGTGAATTCCTTCATTAAAACAGCATTTGCGCCATCCGGAATAGGTGCACCGGTTGCTATAACAATAGCTTCACCATTGGATAAGGTTTTATCTGAAAAATCCCCTGCTCCAATCCTATCAATGATCTTTAATTCTTTAATGACATTATTGGAAGCTCCAAAGGTGTCCTCTGCAATCACAGCATATCCATCCATAGCAGATTTGTCAAATGGAGGGGAATTGTGATAAGAGGAAATGGAATGAGCTAAAACTCTACCTTGAGAATCTTTTAAATGTATCTTTTCTGTATCCATAAGCTTTTGATTCTCATCAATTTTAGCTAAAGCATCCCCTAATGGAATTAAATTTGATATAAACTTCATATTATCGTCCATAAAATTAATTAATAAATAAAATAAACAAAGATAAAAATTTAAAAAAAATAAAAGAAATGATAAATATTATAAATTAAGCCATATACTTTTCAATGACACCATGATAAGCATCATCCAAGTCAGCTACAGCTAAATCTACAATGGTTTCATCATCTTTCTTAATGACTAATGAATCTCCTTTGACTTCACCGATAATTGCAGCATCCACATCAATGGAATCGAGTATTTCATCTGCCTTATCAGCACTTACGGTTATGATAAATCTTGCATGGGATTCAGAGAACAACAAGTTATTGTCACTGATGCCCTCTTCAGCTGGAACCTTGCTAATGTCAATTTCACAACCAAGTTTGCCTCTCATAGCCATTTCAGACAATGCAATAGCTATTCCACCAGCGGATACATCGTGTGTAGCTGTTATTGCAAGTTCGTCTTCACCTTCAAGGAATTTTACATAATCACCATCATTTTCAATCAAGTCAAGAATGGTGTTTGCAGATGCCAATTCATCATCAATTCTGATTTTAGGAGCATCCCCTTGTTCAAGAGAATGTACAGCTCTGTGGTATTCAGAACCTTCAACTTCATCATAGGTTTTACCGATAATGATGATTTTATCTCCTTCTTCCTTGAATGGGAGTGTTCTGATGCTTGAAAGCTTTTCAACACCGATTACCCCTACTGCAGGGGTTGGGTTGATTTTAATACCTTCTGTTTCATTGTAGAAACTTACATTTCCACTGATTACAGGAGCTTCGAATTTCCTTGCAATGTCAGACATTCCCTTAATGCACTCCTTGAATTGCCAGAGGATTTCAGGAGTTTCAGGGTTACCGAAGTTTAGACAATCTACAACAGCATAAGGTTTTGCACCCATTGAAACTACATTACGGATTGCTTCTGCAACACTTCCTGCTCCACCATCGTATGGAGTCAATTTAGTGTGGATTGTATTGGAATCAGCAGTAATTGCAACAGCGGTTTCATCATCAATTTGCAATACAGCTGCATCATCACCAGGTTTTACTACAGTTCTGGTTTGAACTTCATGGTCATATTGCTTGTAAACCCATTCCTTGCTTGCAATGTTAGGGGAGGACAATACTTTAATCAATGATTCATCTATTGGACCATCAACCACTTCAACCAAATCGGTTGGTTTAGCAGGTTCTCTCATTTCCCTATCAAGTGAAGGTGGATCCGCTAAAAGAATAGTTGGAACATCACATAATGTTTGGAGTTCCACTTCTGCATCGAAATCCTTTACAACCATATGGTTTCCATCAGTAACTTCACCGATCACTGCAGATGGAATCTCATGCTTGTCACAGATGGCTTGAGCCAATTCAACATCTTTAGGGTTGATGACAAAAATCATACGTTCTTGTGATTCTGAAAGCATAATTTCATAAGGGGTCATTCCCTCTTCACGAAGAGGAATAGCCCTAAGGTCTACAACTGCACCGTTTCCAGACTTGTCCACAAGTTCTGAAACACAGCAGGTAAGACCTCCACCACCTAAATCCTTTACACCGGAACAATCGATTTTTTCAAGGATTTCAAGTGAAGCTTCAAGCACTCTCTTTTTGGTGAATGGATCTGCCACTTGCACAGCAGGACGGTCTTCAGTTTCAGAGTTGGAGGTTAACTCTTCAGATGCAAAGGTTACCCCATGAATACCATCTCTACCAGTGGTTCCACCCATAAGCAAGAAGACATCTCCAATGTTTGGAGCAACTGCCATTACGATTTCATCCTTTTTAACAAGCCCTGCACACAATACGTTTACAAGAGGGTTTGTTCTGAAGGATTCGTCAAATTCAATCTCACCCGCAACAGTTGGAACACCTACCCTATTACCATAGTCAGATATTCCTTCAACAACATGCTCAAACAAGTATCTTGACTTTTGGTCTTCAAGTGGACCGAAACGTAAGCTGTCTAGAAGTGCAATCGGCATTGCACCCATAGAAATGATATCTCTTAGGATTCCTCCAATACCAGTACCTGCTCCACCATAAGGTTCAATAGCTGAAGGGTGATTATGACTTTCCATACCTACAGCAAGAGCGTACTCATCTGTAATGGATACAAGACCTGCATCGTCTCCAGGACCTAAAACTATGTTTTCTCCTTCAGTAGGGAACAATTTTAAAATTGGCCTACTACTTTTGTATGAACAGTGTTCAGAGAACATTACGTCTAACATTCCCTCTTCCAATTCGTTCATTTCTCTTCCGAGAATTCCTTCAATATATTTTACTTCAGAATCTGTTAAAGTCATAAAAACACCTTAGATAAGTTTAACAACAGAAATAATCACTTTGTTATCTTCAATAATCCATTCTTTTGAATATTCAATGGAAATATCATCATCAACATTCTCTTCTGTACCTTTAAGTGTACAGATTTCACAAGCTTCACCATCAAATATTACAAGTGACTTAGCCCTTACCTCTTCACTTATTAAATCAGACTGCTTTTCAACCAATTCCTTGAATTCGGCATTGGTATTGACCATAACACCGACATTAGCCTCAACATCCAAGTCCATGTCCTTTCTCATGTCTTGGATTCTTCTAATAAGTTCACGAGCCATAGCTTCAGATAAGATTTCTGGAGTGATTTTAGTATTTACGAATACGTTTCCTCCAGCAAATTCTGCACTTACAACATCGTCAGGAAGCTCAGTTTCATAAAGAACATCATCTGCAGAGAGTTCAATTTCTTTTAAATTGCCTTCCCTATCTTCTCCTCTGACAACATACTTGCCAGTAGAGTCCAAGCTATCCTTAATGGAATTTCCTGTTCCATCTGCTTTAGCTTGTGCGAAGAATTTTTGTACAATTCCCATATCTCCCTTAAGTCTTGGACCTAAGGTTTTGAGATTAGGTTTTGCAATAAATGTAAGGTTTTCAAATTCAGTAGCTGTAATAACCTCTTTTGTATTGGATTGATCTTTAATAATATCTTCAAGTGAGGATATGCTTTCCAAGATTTCATCATCCTGTGATACAACAGTGATATCACTTACAGGCCATCTTAATTTGTATCTTGCAACATCTCTAGCTCTTGCAGATGCTTCGATGACATCTCTCACATTATCCATCTTAGCTTCGAGTTCATTATCGATTAATGATTCGTCATACATCCAATCATCCATATGAACACTTTCTGCAGCTTCAGCATTCAAGTTTTTAACCAAGTTTTCATATACCTCTTCAGATAAGTGAGGAGTAATTGGAGCCATTAAATGGATTAAGGTATTAAGTGTAGTGTAAAGTGAATAGTATGCACCTAATTTGTCTGGGTCATCGCTTTCCACCCAGGTTCTTCCTCTAATCAATCTCACATACCATCTGCTTAAGTCTTCAAGAATGAAATTGTTGATTGCTCTTGTAGCTAAGTGGAAGTGTACATCGTTAATCGCTTCACCCACTTCTTTTGCAAGTGAATTTACACGGGACAAGATCCATTTATCCTCATTTCTTAAAGTGACATTAGCATCAGGACCTTCAACTATGCATTTTGCAGGGTCAAACTCATCAAGAGCCATGTAAGTTGTTGAGAACACATATACATTCCAGAAGATATTGAACATCTTCTTGACATTGTTCAATTCATCCCATACAAACTTAAGGTCATCCCATGGTTTGCAAGCCCATAAAAGGTAGAATCTCAAGACATCTGCACCATACTTTTCAATGACTTCCTCAGGTTGAACTACGTTTCCTAAGGATTTACTCATCTTTTTACCTTCTTCGTCCAATACGAATCCGTGCATTAAAACCTTATTGTATGGAGCTTGGTCCAATGCAATTACACCAGTACCTAATTGGGAATAGAACCATCCTCTAGTTTGGTCGTGACCTTCACAAATAAAGTCATAAGGATACCATTCATTAAACATTTCCTCTTCACGAGGGTAATATAAAGCTGCCCAACCTGCTACTCCTGAGTCAATCCATACATCCAATACATCAGGAATACGTTTCATTGGTGAATCGCAGCCACAATCACATTTAATCAATACCTCATCAACATAAGGTCTGTGTACTAAATCTTCATCACTTGCAGTGATTTCATTGATTGATTCATTTTTAAGCTCTTCAACTGAACCGATTACCTTGATTTCACCACAATCAGGACAAATCCAAATAGGTATTGGAATACCCCAGTATCTTTGTCTTGAAATGGTCCAGTCCTTAGCATTAGCTACCCAATCATGGAATCTTCCTTCACCAGCCCATTTAGGCACCCATTCAACTCTGTCAATTTCAGAGAGCATTTTTTCCTTGATTTCAGGTACTTTAATGAACCATTGTTCAGTAGCTAAGTAAATAATAGGAGTCTTACATCTCCAACAGACACCGTATCTGTGGTTGATTGTATCATGCTTAAACATTAAATCTTGAGCAATTAAATCAGCAATAATGGTGTCATTCAAGTCTTTGGTAAAGCCTTCAGCATAGATACCACCCTCTTCAGTGAAACATCCTGCTTCATCCACTGGACAGTGTATAGGAAGTCCTACTTTTTGACCGATTTCGAAGTCCTCAGGACCGTGTCCAGGAGCAGTGTGTACAAAACCGGTACCTTCACCTAATTCAACATGGTCTCCATGGAAAGTGGTGTGCACCAATTTATTTTCAGCTTCAATTTCCATTTGTTTAGGTACTTGCTCAGCTAAAGGATAAACATAAGATAAACCTAAAAGTTCAGACCCCTTTACGGTTTTAATGATTTCATACATCACTTCTTTCTCTTCCTCAATGATGTATTTCTTTTCTTTAGACTCTTCATCTTCAGGATCGTATTTAGGATTTGGCAATTTGTTTTTGTGAATAACTTCAATTGGACCTAAAACTGTTTCCAAGAGCTCTTTTGCTATGATGAGGATTTCTTCTCCACTTTCATTTAATCTTTCATCTACCTTAACGAATGAATAATCGAAATCTTCATTTAAACAAATAGCTAAGTTTCCAGGAAGTGTCCAAGGAGTGGTTGTCCATACCAAGAAAGATTGTCTTAAATCAGCATAATCCCCTTCGGTGATTAATTTTTCCTTTAATGGGAAACGTACATAAATGGATGGGTCATCTCCGTCAGTATAGTCAATTTCAGCTGCAGCAAGTGCAGTTTGACAGTGAGGACACCAGCTGATTACCCTTTGGTCACGGGTAAGCAAGTTCTTTTCATGAGTCTTCTTCAATGTCCACCAAGCGGATTCCATATATTTTGGATCCAAGGTCATATAAGGGTTATCCCAATCCATCCAAACTCCTAAGCTTTTGAACTGTTCAGTCATTGCAACCTTATTTTCCATTGCAAATTCTTTACATTTGTCAATAAAGTTGTCAATACCGTATTTTTCCTCAATTTCCTGCTTGGATTCGATGCCTAACAATTGCTCTACCTTATGTTCGATAGGCAATCCGTGGGTATCCCATCCAGCTTGTCTTCTTAAGCTAAATCCATTCATGGACTTGTAACGCAATAAGGTATCCTTAATAACCTTGTTCCAAGTAGTACCTAAATGGATTTTACCACTACAATATGGTGGCCCATCTAAAAAGGAATATTGAGGACCATTAGCTCGTAGCTTATTAGTCTTTTCATATATATCAGAATCTGCCCAAAAGTTTTGGACCTTTTCTTCTATTTTCTTAAAGTCATAGTTTTTATCTGCCTCTTTTAACGGCATATCGATTCTCCTAATAAATGTGATTTTTTAAATTTATTAAAATGGTAAATATCATAAAAATTTAAGATAAACAAGATTATCTTAATGATTTTAATAAATTATATAATATATATTATTATGATATATATTTCTTATTTTGAATGTAAATAAACTTTATTATTATTAATATTTATAAAAATAATAATCGTAATATAATTATAATATGATGATGAAATTAAAAAATTGCAATTAGCTTGTTAAATTGATTTTAAAGTGATAAAAACTTTTTAAAAATGAAAATATTTATAAATATTGAGAATAAATAGAAAATAATAGAATTATGGATAATAAATTGAAAAATAATGAGAATAAAACGAATAAAAATTTGAAGTCAATGACACTTATAAAATCAAATGAAGAGATTGCAAAAATCCGAATAGCCAATACTTTTTTTAGTCGATTAATAGGATTGATGTTTAAAAAAAATGCTAAAGATCCATTGCTATTTGAGATTCCTAAGAGAATAAATAAGAAGGAAAGATCTTCGATTCATAGCTTTTTTATGAGATTTGATATGGTTTTAGTTTTTAGTGATGAGAGCCATATGGTTTATGAAATAGCCGAATTGAAACCTTGGAATTATTATATTCCTAAAAAACCAGCCAAATATATAGTGGAATTTGATAAAAGAGAATTCAATGATTGCTTGAAAATAGGTGATGAGATAGAAATAAAATAGATGTAATATCTTTAAAATAAGCATAGGCAAAAATAAAAATTAAAAAATAAAAGGATAGAAAAATTATAAATCTAAGCTATCCATAAGGCTTTGAGGAGTGTCGAAAATCTCGATTCCCTCCATTTTTTGGAGTTTTTGAGTGTTTTCAATATCAATTTCCCTCATATGCATTGTAATTATTTTTCCTGTTGAAACTGCATCATATGGACAAATGTCCTTACAGGTTCCACAGCCAATGCATTTCAATAAATCAATTTCCGCATGAGGAATGATTGCGCCATTTGGACAAGCTAAAGCTGCCTCACACTCATCACAGTTTTGGCATTTTGTCTTTTCAAGCTTTGATGGCAATATTGTTTCAACATCTCCTGGCTCAATGTCTACAGGAACCATAAGAGTTCTTACCCTGCCTTTTCCAGCTTGTGCAACAGCATTGGTAACAAGAGTGTCTGAAATTCCATGAACTATCTTAGCAACTGTGTTTGCAGTTGTAGGTGATACTATAAGCAAATCATATTTTCCAAGTGAAAGCCTGCCAGTAATTGGGAAGCTGAATTTTTGATTGGAATCGCTTGCAAGTTCATTATACCTTCCACCAGTAACAGCAACTACCCTATCATAGAGCCCATACATTTTTAAAACTTCTTCAGAAGCTTGGGATAAAAAGACAGTCAAATCATTGTCTTTAGCCAATTCTTCCATAGCTTCAACGCTTTCCTTAAGCAAATGTCCTGCACCGGTAAAAGCCCATCCTATTTTCATAAAATATCTCCAAAAAATAGATTTAAAATAAATGAAAAAATAAAAGTTAAGAGAAGTTACTCCCAACTAGTGAAAATATTTTGATCAAACTTTTTCTAAAAGTTTGGAAAAAGTTTTGGTCAAGGTTTTTGAGCCGAAGGCTCAAAAAGCTTGGATTATATATGTTCAATGAACTTGTATCCTTCTTCTTCTGTGAAAGCGTAGTGAATGGTTCTGTACCCGGACATGAATTCAGTTACTTCATCCTTGATGTCCACTTTGTCACCTTCAGCAACTCTCCAGATAAATTCAGCTACCTCTTCCATTTCTTTCTCTTTCATTCCTCTTCTGGTGATTTCCTGAGTACCGATTCTGATACCTGATGGGTCATCACTGTCGTTAACATTGTCACCAGGAATGAGGTTTTTGTTAAGAATGATATTGTTTAGCTCTAATTCCTTAGCTAAGATGGTAGCTCTTTTAACATCTCTAACATCCATAGCCACTTGGTGTGATTCAGTGTATCCTAAGTCTTCACACATTACATTGAATCCTTGTTCTGCAAGAGCTCCTGCCAATGCTTTAGCGTTTTTAATGGTTTGTTTAGCATAATCTTCACCAAACTCTAACATTTCAGCAGTAGCAATACCTAAACCTGCTAAATGGTGCAAGTGGTGGTTACTTACTACACCAGGGAACACAGCATTGTCAATTAAATTTTCATTTTTCTTATCTGATAAGATGATTCCTCCTTGAGGACCTGGGAAAGTCTTGTGGGTACTTCCCATAAGGACTTCAGCTCCTTCTTTTAAAGGATCTTGGAATTGTTTTCCTGCAATCAATCCAAGCACATGAGCACCATCGTACATAATGGTTGCTCCCACTTCATTAGCTGCATCAACAACTTCAGATACAGGGTGTGGGAAGAGGAATAAGCTTCCTCCAAAGAGAATGATTTTTGGTTTTTCAGCTAAGATCATTTTGTTCAATGCATCAACATCAATGTTCATTACTTCTGGATTGAAAGGGTGCTCTAAAGTTTTTAATCCTCTAATACCAGCTGCACTTACATTTGCATGGGAAATGTGTCCTCCGAAAGGAATGTTCATAGCAATCATCTTGTCTCCAGCTTTAGCGAAACCGAAGAAAGCGGCAAGATTTGCAGTCACTCCAGAAACTGGTTGGACGTTTGCATAGCTACAGTCGTAAACTTTACATGACAATTGTTTTGTAATGTCTTCAATTTGGTCAATGTAGGTACATCCTTGGTATAATCTTTCGTAAGCTTGACCTTCAGCATATCTATGAGCCAAATCTGAAGCCATTGCAGTTGTTACAGCATTACTTGTGGTATTTTCACTAGCAATAAGGTTTACGCTGTCTCTCATCCAGTCATTATGAACTCTCATTAAGTCATAAATCTTATTCATATCTTCTTCATATTGATACATAATCATAACACCTATATTCTCTTAAATAACTTATTAAATATAAAATATTATTTTTTAATTTATAGCAAAATAATAGAATTATAAAAAATTTCAAAAGTTTATAAAAATCAGAAATAATAAAAAATATTCTAAAAATATAATCTTATAAAATTCTTATTAATATATAATATAATTTTTTAATTAAATAAAAGTTTTTATTAATTTATATATTAATTATATTATTTTTTATATTGTTTTTATATTGTTTTATATTGTGAATATATTATGATTATATTATTTTTTATATTGTTTTTTATATTTTCTTATATTGTTTTATATTGTGATTATATTATTTTTTATATTGTTTTTTATATTTTCTTTTATTGATTTGTATTGATTTATATTGTGATTATATTGTTTTTATATTGTTTTTAGTTCGGAAATCAAAAAATAGTGGGAGAGCATTTGGTTGGAAAAAATAGTTAGTATATATACAAACAAATAAAAATTGCTTAAAAAAAAGAAAAAGAAAAAGAGAATAAATCTCTTAATCTATTTTGCAACATCTTCGAGAGCTGCTGCAATTTGTGCCATAATTTGTTCGGTTTTGAAGTGGTTTTGGTTCATAGCACCAGATGGACATGCACCTACACAGGTACCACATCCTTTACATAATGCAACGTTAATAGCTGCGTGTTTGTCTGCGCCTTCACCTTCAATACTTACAGCACCGAATGGACATAATTCTACACATACTTCACATGCACCACAAACGGTGGTATCAGTGTCAGCAGTAATAGGTTCGATTTCTACTTCACCTTTAGCCATTGGGATAGATGCTCTTGATGCTGCAGCAGATCCTTGTGCTACTGCGTCAGGAATATCTTTAGGACCTTGTGCTACACCAGCAATGTAAACACCGTCAGTTAAGGTGTCAACAGGTCTGAGTTTTGGGTGAGCTTCCATGTAGAATCCGTCGGAAGTTCTGGATAAACCTAAGGTTTGTCTGAGTTCGTTAGATCCTTTAGGAGGTTCTAATCCTACAGATAATACAACTAAGTCGTAGGTGTATTCAGTTACTTTTCCGAGTAAGGTGTCTTCTGCTCTTACGGTTAAGGTTAAGTCATCGTTTTCGATGATTTCAGCAGGACGTCCTCTGATGAATTCAATTCCGTATTTTTCTTGGGAAGTTTTGTAGAACTCTTCGAATCCTTTACCGAATGAACGGATATCCATGTAGTAACAGGTTACTTCAGTGTCAGGTTCGTGGTCAATACATAATTGAGCGTTTTTCATGGAGTACATACAACATACTCTTGAACAGTAGGATTTACCGATTTGCTCATCTCTTGAACCGACACAGTGGATGAATGCAACACGTTTAGGTTCTTTACCGTCAGATGGTTTTTGTACGTGACCACCAGTAGGACCGGATGCGTTGATCATTCTTTCAATTTCCATTGCGGTAATTACGTTAGTGTATCTACCGTAACCGTATTCGTATTTTTCAGTTGGGTCATATGGGTCGTAACCGGTTGCTGCAATAATGGTACCAACATGGAGTTCGATTTCTTCTGGTTCCATGTTACGGTCGATTGCTTCAGGACCACATACGGTTTCACAAAGACCACAGTCGATACAGTAGTTTTTGTCGATAGTTGCACAGAGAGGTACTGCTTGAGGGAATGGGATGTAAGCTGCTCTTACCATACCTACACCTTCGTCGTAGTAGTTAGGTATTTCGATAGGACAGACTTCTTGACATTGTCCACATCCAGTACAGTCTTCTTCTTTAACGTATCTAGGTTTTTTCTCAACTTTTACAGTGAAGTTACCGATGTAACCGTCTACTTCTTTTACTTCTGCGTAAGTAATCAATTCAATGTTTTCGTGTTTGGAAGTGTCTACCATCTTAGGTGCGAGAATACACATGGAACAGTCTAAGGTAGGGAAGGTTTTGTCTAATTGACCCATTCTTCCACCGATAGTTGGGTTTCTTTCTACCATGTAGGTTTTGAATCCCATATCAGCTAAGTCTAATGCAGATTGAATACCTGCTACTCCACCACCAATAACGAGACATTTTTTGTCTACTGCTACTTTAGAAGCTTCGAGAGGTTCTAATAATCTTGCTTTTGCAACAGCCATACGTGTTAAGTCTTTTGCTTTTGCAGTTGCTTCAACAGGTTGGGTCATGTGTACCCAAGAGTCTTGTTCTCTTAAGTTAGCAAATTCAAATAAGAACTTGTTTAATCCAGCTTCTTCTACACATCTTCTGAAGGTAGGTTCGTGAAGTCTTGGAGAACATGCTGCTACTACGATTCTGTTTAAGTTGTGTTCTTTGATGTCATCTTGAATAAGACTTTGACCTGGGTCAGAACACATGTATTTGTAATCTTTTGCTACTACTACGTTAGGTAAGGTTTTTGCGTATTCTGCTACTTCAGGACAGTTTACGACTCCACCAACGTTTACACCACAGTGGCAAACATATACTCCCACTCTAATTTCTTCGTTATTAATTTCTTCTGCCATTAAATCACCTTGTACAAGTAAAATGATTAATCATTTGATCTAATTTTTTAAATATATTATATATATAAAATATTAGATAGTTTAATCTTTCTAAAAAGTGAGTATATAAAGGTTTCTATAAATAAGTAGGAGTAAAGTATATATATGAGAAAATTTTAAATCGATTTGAATTGGATAAAACATTAAATTCAGATTATTTAGTTTTATTTTTATTAAATAAGATATAATTAATGGTATTATTAAAAATAAAAGAATAATAAATCTATAATTTAGAAAATAAAATAGATTTTGATAAGCCTAAAAATTAAAAAAAATTCTATGAAAACATTAAAAAAGGGTGGAAAAGGCTTTAAAAATTGAAAAATTTGCGAACAGAGATAAGAGCTTAAATCAACTAAAAATAAATTTAAATGGAATATAATTAATATTAAGATAAAATAACTATAATTAATATGATTATTAAGATAATAAAGGCTAATTATTTTTATTTCAAAGATTAAGCTAATTTAAGGAATTAAAAAACTAGTGTAACCTTTTATGCAACACCAAAAATAAGCAAATTTGCTTAAAAAAATTAATGAAACATTAGAAAAATTGATGGAAAAAATAAAAAAATTATATGAGAAATTGATGGAATGAAGTAATTATTATGAGAATTGATGGAATGAACTAATTATTATGAGAATTGATGAAAATCCTAAATTTCTTAAAGTATAAACATAAGGAAAATAGGAATTGTCACTAGACTGAATGCAGTGGATGTGAATATGCAATCAGAAGTAAGCTCCCAATCCAATCTATAAGTAATAGCCAATACCAATCCCAGCATTGCAGAGGACATAGCAGCTTCAATAAATCCTATAGTATGTTCAAACCCTGTAATATTAAGTAAGGACAATACTCCTAAAGCGATTAAAGGATAAACGATCAATTTTATAATTGATGCCAAACCTACCTCCTTGAAATGATTTCTCAAACCATCTATCTTTAATGACAATCCTAAGGAGATCATAATAAGTGGGATGGTGGCTCCTGCCAAATATGTCACGACAGTAGACCCAACAGAGGTAATTGGAATAGAGAAAATGTTGAATGTTATCCCCAATATGATTGACCATAGAGGGAGGAATGTTAGGATCTTGCGAATAGCAACTTTAAGCTCACCATCAAAAATCAATATCAGGATAAAACTTAAAACAACAAAGATTAATGATGTGGAAATATCGCAAAAGACCGCCCTTATCATACCTTCATTGCCAAAAATCCCTTGGGTAATGGGATATCCTAAAAAGCCTGTGTTTCCTAAAACAACCACAATGACTAAACTCCAGATTTTCTTCCTGTCCCAGCCTAAAAGATTTAGTAGCAAATAAGTCAATACTCCTACAATTAAACTAGTTATTAACATGTGAACTGTTAAAATGCTTAATCTTGGAAGTAATGAAACGTCAGCAGTGTATAAAGCATTGAAAATCATGCAAGGTAGAGCTATTGATTACTATATTATTTAGAGTTTCAACATCATTCTCCTTTAGAAGACCAATCCTTTTTGATAATGCCCCTATTAAAATCATCACAATGATCGAAACAATAATAATCCTATAATCCATATAACCAACTAAATAATTCAATAATTTAAAAAAATAAAATAGTTATAAATTAAATTTATAAAAATTAGTTAAAATAGTTTTTGTAAAAAATAAATATATATAAATTGTTAAAATAGTTTTTGTAAAAAATAAATATATATAAATTAGTTAAAATAGTTTTTGTAAAAAATAAATGAAAAAATGAAAAAAAAGAATTAATTAGGAGTGATTACTCCTAACTAGTGAAAATGTTTTAATCAAACTTTCTTAAAAGTTTGCTTAGTCTACAATACCATCAGTAGTTACCTTGAATACGGCTTCTCCTTCTGGCAAGTGAGGGCTGTCAACTAATCTGGCAATTCTTTTGCCTGCTAAACCTTTTTTCAACCAGATCCTGTAAGTTGAAGCATGCCCTAATACGTGTCCTCCAATAGCTTTTGTTGGACTTCCGAAGAAAGCATCAGGTCTTGCTTGAACTTGGTTTGTAAGGAAAACCGCTACATTATATGTATTTGCAACTTGCTGCAATGCGTGCAAGTGTTGGTTTAATTTTTGTTGTCTTACAGCTAAGGATTCCCTTCCAACATATTCTGCTCTGAAGTGTGCCATAAGAGAGTCGACAATGACCAATCTTACATTAACACCGCTTTGGATCAATTCATTGATCTTTTCAGCCATTAAGATTTGGTGGGAAGAGTTGAATGCCCTTGCAATGTGGATTTTTCTTAAGACTTCTTCATGGTCAAGCCCAAATGCGTCTGCGATTTGTTCAACCCTTTCAGGCCTGAAAGTGTTTTCTGTATCAATGAATACACATTCTCCATCTAAACCGCCTTTTTCCTTAGGCAATTGGACAGTAACAGCCAATTCATGAGAAATTTGACTTTTACCTGATCCGAATTCACCGAACACCTCAGTAATTGCTTGAGTTTCGATTCCACCACCGATTAACTCATCGACACCTTTACTTCCAGTGGTTATACGACCAACATCACGTCTTCTTTCCATTACATCAAATGCTGTTTCAAAATCAATTTTTTCAGCTCTACGTGCTGCTTCAATAACTTTTTCAGCTACTCCTTCACCGATTTCTGCCTTTACAGCCAATTCCTTAGCGGTGGCAGTAGCCAATCTCATCATATCAGCAAACCCAGCTTCTCTTAATTTTTCAGCAGTTTTTTCTCCAACATTAGGTAAGTCTTCAAGTTCTACCATAATTATCAACCCATTAAACAAATTTATTAAAGTTCATATTTTTATAATATTAAGGCTTAAAACTCATTTTTGAAAATCTTTTTAGGTCTAAGCCTTATTTCATCATCATAATTGTTAAAAGTCACATCAGCAAGCAATTCCAAGGTTCTTCCTTCAAGATCCATTGCCTTAGTTTCCAAGAATCCGATATCTCCTTCACTTTCCTCATATAGGGCAACTATATCGTCATGTTTCATATCCAATAATTGTTCCACCAATTCGTTGAAGAAAGTTACTTGAATCTCTCCAGTCTCATCAGTGAGTTTACCAGGAAGCATTAAAAGATATTTCGGCTTATCTATATAATTTCCACAATTAGGGCATTCCTCTTCATCCTCATCCTCAAGAGTACGGTTACAGACAGGACATTTTGGCATTAAAATCCTTTCTATGTATGGATTTGAGAATGTGCCCCTTATTTTTACACTTCTATCTTCCAATTCAAGGCTTTCAATGTCTTTGGAAGTGTATAATGTGTTTTGCAATTCTTCAATGTCTGGAAGACCTGTTAATTCATTGTAAGAAGGCTGCAATATATTTGTTGAATTGCCTATGGACAACTCTACACGATTGCTCAAATCATTGTAGTTTACACGTGGATTTTGGATTTTGATTGCCTCATTGATGTCATAAGGCAAATTGGTCTTGTCATCCCATAATGTTACGGATATGAAACCTGAATCGTCACCAATGGTCATGTTTCTGACTAAACCTTTAGTGCCGTCTTGCCTTTCGAATTCACGAGTGTCTTCAATTTCCAAGATTCTTGCAACGACTTTGATGTTCATGTCATCTTCATCTATATCAATAATCTTCTTGGTTTCATAGATTTGCTCTTCTAACTCTTCAAATGAAGGCAAAGCAGATGATTCAGCATCAGAAAGCTCAATTACTCTAGTTGTTTTACCAACATTGAGTTCAACTTCATACATGCCTAATCTGGTTCTAGCATTTTCAACTTGATATGCTTTTCCTATGCCATAGGAAGCTTCAGCCTTCTCATCCCAGAATGAGATTCTGACTTTTCCAGTTGAGTCTGCAATATCTCCAGAACGAACGTAACCTGTGGTACCATCATCTCTTTGGAAGGAATGGGAATCATTAAGGGTGATTAATCTGCCAATGATATCAACTTCATCTCCATCAACTTCATGATCTTGAACATCCCTAATGGTAATTGGACCCAATTTGCTTGCAATTTCATTCAAGGTTTCAGCTAAATCTTCATTTCCTTCAGGATTGACTCTTAATTCAGTATTCCAATTGGTATTTACCCTGTATCCGCTGGTTGCGTAATCATCATATTCGATATTACCTCCCATGACTTTAAGGATATCCCCTTTAGATACTTTCAGTTTAGTGTCATCTCCCCAGAGAGTGACCCTTATGGATCCAGTATCGTCAGTGATTTCAATTGACTTTACAAAGCCTTTGCTTCCATCCTGCCTATCGAATTGGATAGTGTCTTGGATTTTAGTAACAATACCTATTAAAGTAACATCCTTGATTTCTTGGGCTCCACCGATTTTAATAATGTTTTCCTCATATTCAGGAATGTCATATTCCCCTTCAATCTTAAGTATTCTACCGTCCCAGTGGGATAATGAGATTTCACCATTTCTTTCTCTGGATTGTTCATTAAGGATTTTGACAATGTCTCCCTCTTTCAAATCAAGGGATTTGATTAAATTAACATCCTTATTCCATAAGGTGTAAGAGATCTTTCCAGTCTTGTCCTGAATTTCAAGTGAGCTCACTTTTCCTTTCTTGCCATTGCTTTCATAGGAATGAGGAGTAGGAACCCTAATCAATCTTCCAATAATGCTAACCTTTTCATCAGGAACAATATCTTCAATTGAAATGATGTTTTCCTCATAAACCGGGAATTCAGCAATGTTATCCGGATAGTTTTCACTTGTCTCATCTATTGCCCTAAGCAGGGATCTAGGACGCAATGAAAACTCTTTACCTCCTCTGAATCCATCCTTGCAATCAACATCTGATATTTCAACAATGTCTCCTTCACTGATATGCTTGAGATGCTTAATGTTTTCAGACCAAAGAACAAGTCTTACTTCACCGGTATTATCTGCAATTTGCATATTTGCAAGCTGTCCATCCTCACCTTTTCTTGAAGTGAAAGATTTTGGATTGGAGATAGACATTACCCTTGCAATGACACTGAATCCTTGACGGCCAGGTTCAACTTCAGAAATTGTTTTTGGAGTGGCAACATCAAAATCAGCTGCAGTTTCGCCTTTAGTTTCCTCTCCAGTGAATGGATTTACCACCATGTCAATGAAATCCTTATCACTGAAAAAGGAAGCGTCCTTGTATTCTTCTTTAAATTTATTAAATTTGTCAATGAATTCATCCTTTGATAAAGCGTCCTGAACTTTTTCCCAACCATCCTTAATGTATTGGAAATCTTCTTCACTAATATCTTCAGCTAAATTCATTCCATTGAAAAATTCTTTATCCATACCAAACCCTCGTTTATTTTAAATTATAAATTTAGTAAAAATAATCAAATAAAATAATAATTCCCTTTAGACAATTTTGGCAATCCCGCTTAAATGTTTTTTTGAAATCTATCTGAAATTTAGTTTGGAATTGAGATTGAATTGAGTTTGATCATTATTTTATCGCAATTTTTTCAAGTTAAATTATAATTTAATTTTTGCTATATATAATAATTAAGACAGAGCATTTGAAAACTAATAGTACCATTTCAACTGAAAAATCAATTGAGAACTAAAAAGGTCCATTAATTCCCAAAGCCTTTTTAAAAATGTAACCATATAAGAAATTGAATAATGAAATGAGAACAATAATATAAAAGAAACCTTTAAAAAATAAGCATTTATGAAATATACATTCGTGAAATAAATAATTCCTAAAATTTATCAACATTTATTTTCAAAAACTTATTTCAAAAACTTATTTTTAAAGAATTTATTTTCAAAAACTTATTTTTCAAATCATCATATTCATATAATATATTATTTATAATCTATAATATTTTAATATTTTTAATATCCAAAAATTTTAAAAAAATTCTTACATAAACAAATCACAATAATCATCAAATCATTTAAATTCCTATTGAAAGCTTAAGGATTCGAGTACAAATATTAAAACATGGCTTCATATAAAAGTTTATATTATCATATCTTATGAATCATATATTATGATCTTAAAGTTTTATAGCATATAATTATTCGAATTTCAAACTCCCATTCCATATGGCTAATTTTTAAAAATTAAGTCTGTAATTATCAATTAATTAAACAAATATATAAATATATGCTTTTTTTGATTAAAATAATTCAAAATTACTCTAATTTAATAATTTAAAGTAAAAAAAACAAGTTAATTAAAAAATAACAAGATTAAAACAATTTTAAAATGAGTGAAATAAATATTGAGTGATTAGCTCACGATTGAAAATTAATCAGTAAGCATTCTCATCTTTATTGAAAATGGTCTTGAGCATAATCTGAACATCCAAAACCAAACTCCAGTTTTCTACATAACGAATATCGTATTCGATACGCTTTTCGATTGAAGTGTTGCCCCTATAACCATTTACTTGAGCAAGGCCTGTAAGACCTGGCCTGACCTGATGCTTAACCATGTATTTAGGAATTGTCTTCTTGAATTGCTCAACAAAGTATGGCCTTTCGGGACGAGGGCCGACAACACTCATCTCCCTTTTCAAGACATTGAAGAATTGAGGCAATTCGTCGATGCTCATTTTTCTGATGAATGTTCCAACCCTTGTTTTTCTTGGGTCATCTTCAGTGGTCCATTGGGATTTCTCTTCCTCCTCATCTTGAACCTTCATGCTTCTGAACTTATACATCATGAATGGCTTTCCGTTATATCCAATTCTTTCCTGCTTGAAGATAATTGGACCTGGAGACTCCAATTTAATTGCAATAGCTGTAATCAGCATGATTGGAGAAGTGATTATGATTGCTACAATAGCTACAAAATAATCCTCAATGATCTTCTTGAATTTGTTGAATGCATCATCTAAAGGAACATAACGTATATTTATGATTGGCAAATCATCAAGCATGTCAACAGAAGGCTTTGCAGGGAAGTACTTGTAATAATCCGGAATGATTTCCGCCTTGATTCCCTCTTCCTCACATGCATCCACTATTTCATTCAAGTGATAATAGTATTGCAAAGGAATGGCTATGACAACCCTATCGAACTTATGGGTTTTCAAGACATCCGGCAAGTCCTTAAATGTGCCTATGAATCTGATTCCCTCAAAGGTTTTGCCTAAATGTTCCTTTCTTCCTAAGAAACCGTCAATGCTGTATCCCAAATAGGTTTTTGACTTGATCTTCTGTGCAAAAGTGAATGCCAAATCATTGTCCCCAATAATGAGCATGTGCTTTAGATTGCGATTGTTGACTCTCATGAACCTTAAGACAAATACCACAAGAGCCCTTTCTATAATGGCAAAGACCATACCGAATACGCTCAAGAGGAACATCATGATCCTTGAGAAATCAGGCTGGTTGATGACAAACAATATAGCTACCAAAACGATGAAAGCCATTATGTCTGCCTTGATTATGTCCTCCGCACCAGACAGTATTGAAGGCTTATTCCTGAATGGCTTGTACAAGCCGAAAAAGTAGTATAAAAGAAGATAAGTAGGAATAATAGCAAAAACAGTGAATATGAAGTAATCAATAAAAGGCAAAGATCCTCCTAAAGGACCGAATAAAGTGGTTTTGAATCTAACATAGTAAGCTAGAACCAATGAAAATAGAATTACAAGAACATCTATTACAACAAGCAATGAATTCAATATTCTTTGATTTTCCTTAATCATTTTACCACTCTACCTTATTTGCCATACTTTAAATCAAAATTAATTTATATAAAATTAATATTCCTATCATTATTAGATTTAATAGATATTATTTATAAAATTACCTAAATTTTGATGGAAATTGATGATATTTATATATTTGCTAGAATACCAGATGATGATTTTTTGGAGGCTTGACCTCTCAAGACCTTAAAGCATTACGGATTAAATTGAAAACCAATAAGACAGCTATTCCAATGTAAACTGCAATGTTTACAAACACATTGTACTTTTTGGTATAGTGCTTCCTATAGAAAATATACATTGCCCTATAGAATTCATAAATGAGCTTTGGATTTCTCTTCTTGGTCTTTTTATCCTCACTGCTTGCTCCCTTATAGTGGATTATTTCAGCTTCTCCAAAGTAAACGATTCTCCATCCTGCCTGCTTTATCCTGTAACACCAGTCAATATCCTCACCATACATGAAGAAAGTGTCATCCAAAAGTCCCACATCATCAATTGCGGTTCTTCTAACAAGCATGAATGCTCCAACCAAGCAGTCGATTTCATAGACTCCATCATCATCCAAATCATCAAGATTATAATCGTCCCTTCCACTGCTTGTCTTGACATTGAACAGCTTATAGAAAGCATTTGCAGGATTTGGAAAACTGCGTTTGCAGGCCTTGTCAAGAGAGCCATCTGCAAGTGAAACCTTGCAGCCTAATGCACCGACATCAGCATTTGTACCTTTAGTCATATAATCCATGCATTTGTCGATTGTAGCCTCTTTTATAAGTGTATCTGAGTTTAAAAGAAGGACATATTCCCCTTCAGATTGCTCAATAGCTAAATTATTAGCCTTTGCAAATCCATCATTGCTGGAGTTGGCTATAACCTTAATGATTCCTCTTGAAATCTCCTCCTTGAAGTAGTCCTCCAATTTTTCCAGGCTGTCATCAGTTGACTTATTGTCTACAAGAAAGATTTCATATGTGTAATGTGTCGGCTCAGCCAAACATGAATCAATGGTCTCCTTTGTTAACTTAAATGTGTTGTAATTAACAATGATGATTGATAAGTCTAAATTTCTCATTTTCTTACACCTAACTAAAGCCTTATTCCTTAAGTAATTAAAAGTGTTTTTTATAAAAGCCTTATTTCCTTAAGTAATTAAAAGTGTTTTTTATAAAAGCCTTATTTCCTTAAGTAATTAAAAGTGTTTTTTATAAGTTTCCATTCTATTTTAAAGTAATTTTTCCAGTTTTTTCTTAAAAAAGGGGTCTTTGTTAATTTTTTCCTAGTTCCCAATCCTTCCTTGACTCCTTCCAAGTAAATGGAACCGTATCCTTTCATTGCAAAGAAAAGGTACTTGATTAAAAATCCAAGGAATAGGAATATGAAATTGATTATTTTCTGTAAAATCGGAAAGTTCTTGTAAACCAGGAATATGTTGTTACGGGCTGCCAATTTGATCTTGAATTCATTGTATCTGCTGCCGCTTGTTCCGCTTCCATAATGGTAGACGATTGAATTTGGGCAGAAATAATTCTTATATCCATAAATCTGAGACCTATACGCCAAGTCGATATCTTCCACATAAGCAAAGAAACTATCATCAAAATGCCCTATTTCCTCTAGAACTGATTTTCTATACAATGCGGCACCTGCACAGGATGAGAATATTTCTCTCTTCTCATTGTACCTTTCTACAGGCTGGCCATCCCCAATCTTCTTTGTCCACGCAAGGATGGTGTACTCATCTCCCGCATCATCAATCAGCTTTCTATCGTAATGCTGAATCATCTTTGACTGTATTGAAAAAGGATTTTCACCTAAATCAATTGACTCATCCATAGCTTTGATAATCTCTTCCAAAGCGTTCCATTCCAATTCGACATCATTGTTTAGGGAATATATGTACTCGCACTTTGCCGCTTTTATTCCCTGATTGACTGCAGGAGCAAAGCCTAAGTTATCATCATTTTTGATTAGAACTATGTCTATTGGATAGTTTGAGCTCCTTATAAACTCTTCAATGAATTCTATGCTTCCATCAGTAGATGCATTGTCAATTAAAATGATCTCTTCAATGAATCTGCTTTGAATCAATAATGTTTCAAAGTAGTTATTCAAGAACTTCAATCCATTGTAATTTGGTGTAACTACTGATACTTTCATAAGATCACTTTAGACAAAAATTTTAAATTTAATTTCTTTAATCAATTTTTAATTTTTTTTATTTTAATCTTTAAATTAATAAAAAGCCTAAAATATTATTTCTTAGAATACATTTTCTCATAATATTCCTGATAAATAAGCTTAAAATATTATTTCTTAGAATACATTTTCTCATAATATTCCTGATACTCACCGGATTTTACCTTTTCCATCCAATCCTGATTATCCAAATACCAATTGATTGTTTCTATGATTCCAGTTTCAAAGGTGTATTTAGGCTTCCATCCCAATTCCTCAGTGATTTTAGCCGAATCGATTGCATAGCGTCTGTCATGGCCTAATCTGTCTTTAACGAATTTAATCAGGGATTCGCTCTTGCCAAGCTCTTTCAAAATGAGCTTAACGATTTCAATGTTTTCCTTTTCATTATGGCCTCCGATATTGTAGACCTCCCCCAATTTTCCCTTATGAAGAACAAGGTCAATGGCTGTGCAATGGTCATAGACATGCAACCAATCCCTGACGTTCTTTCCATCACCGTAAACAGGCAATTCCTTATCCTCTAAAGCATTTGAAATCATTAAAGGAATAAGCTTTTCAGGGAATTGGTAAGGGCCGTAATTGTTTGAGCACCTTGTAATGTTGATTGGCAATCCAAATGTTTCTCCATAAGCTCTGACCATTAAATCGGCACCTGCCTTTGAAGCTGAATAGGGGCTGTTTGCCTGAAGTGGAGTTTCTTCTGTGAAATACCCTTCCTTGCCAAGGCTTCCATAGACTTCATCAGTAGAAACCTGTAGGAACTTCTTAATATTGTGTTTCCTTGCTGAATCCAAAAGCACTTGAGTTCCTATGATATTGGTTTTTATGAAGATTTGAGGGTCTTCAATGCTTCGGTCCACATGACTTTCAGCAGCAAAATGAACTATATAATCAACATCCTTGACAATGGAATCCACCAATTCTGCATCTTGAATGTCCCCTTTCACAAATTTATAATTGGGATTGTCTTCAATGTCCTCCAGATTTTCAAGATTTCCACAGTATGTTAGGGCATCTAAATTTATAATCTCATAATCAGGATACTTTTCAAGCATATACTTAACAAAATTGCTTCCTATAAATCCTGCTCCACCTGTTATTAGAACTTTTGTCATATAATCACATTTGAATAATTGATAATAATTATAATTTTAATTTGATAATAATTGAAAATTATTGAGAATAATTGATAATAATTGTAATTTTAATTAGATAATAATTGATAATAATTGTAATTTTAATTAGATAATAATTGATAATTATTGAGAATAATTGATAATGATTGTTGAAAATAATTGTAATATTAATTTGATAATAATTTTCAATCAGAAATCAGTTTCGGTTTCCTTCATTGCTTTCCATAACTTATCCTTATCGGATAAAATGATGTTTTCCTCTCCTATTCCTTCCAATGGCCAATCAATAGCTATATCGGGATCATTCCAAATGATTCCCCCTTCATCCTCGCCATTATAGAAATCGGTGCATTTGTAAACGAATTCTGCCTCATCAGATAAAACCAAGAATCCATGAGCAAATCCTTTTGGAACAAAAAGCTGTTTCTTATTCTCTTCGGAAAGAATCTCTCCAACCCATTTTCCATAGGTCTCTGAATTTTTCCTAAGGTCAACAGCTACATCAAAAACCTCGCCTCTTATTACACGAACCAATTTTCCTTGAGGTTGGGTGTATTGGAAATGAAGCCCTCTTAAAACTCCCTTTGATGATTTGGATTGATTATCCTGGACAAAGGTCAAGTCAATTCCTTCCTCCTTGAAATCATTTTCATTGTAGGTTTCCATAAAGTATCCTCTCTCATCACCAAAAACAGTTGGATCAACAGTGAAGACTCCTTCAATTTCACTTTTTGTAATTTTGAATTTACCCATTAACTCCACTCCTAACGCTTTCTCTCAGCCAGTTCAATTAAATATTGGCCATATTCGGTTTTCTTAAGAGGATCAGCTAGCCTCAATAAATCTTCCTTATTGATATAACCTTTTAAGTAAGCTATCTCTTCCAAACAAGCAATGTACAAGCTTTGTCTTCTTTGAACTGTTTCAATGAAGTTACTTGCTTCAAGCAAACCGTCATGAGTACCAGTATCCAGCCAAGCCATTCCTCTACCAAGCAATTCAACCTTAAGCTTACCGCATTTAAGATACTCCTCATTGACCGAAGTGATTTCAAGCTCTCCCCTTTCAGAGGGCTCGACATTTTTCGCTATTTCAATGACGTCATTGTCATAGAAATAAAGTCCCGGAACTACATAATTGGATTTAGGATAATCAGGCTTTTCCTCAATGGACAATACATTCCACTCCTTATCAAACTCAACAACACCAAATGCCTCAGGCTTGTTTGTATAGTATCCAAAGATCACTGCCCCATCTTCAAGAGCGCATGCCCTTTCCAATATTTCGGTAAACCTATGTCCATGGAATACATTGTCCCCTAAGATAAGGGCAACATTGTCATCTCCTATGAACTCTTCACCAATGATGAATGCTTCAGCCAATCCATTAGGATTTTCCTGCTCAGCATAAGAGAAGGACATTCCCAAATCAGACCCATCACCTAACAATTCCTTATACATAGGCAAGTCTCTTGGAGTTGAAATTATGAGAATATCCTTGATGTTAGCTAACATCAAAACGGATATAGGATAATAGATCATTGGTTTATCATATAAAGGCAATAGCTGTTTGGAAACAGCCTTTGTAATTGGATACAATCTAGTTCCAGCACCACCGGCCAATACGATTCCTTTCATATAATCACTCACTTTATAAGAATTATTTTTAACTAAATTTTTTATAAGTCTTTAGAATTTAAATTGAATTTTTAAGAATTATTTTTAACTAAATTTTTTATAAGTCTTTAGAATTTAAATTGAATTTTTAAGAATTATTTTTAACTAAATTTTAATATGTTTTTAGAATTTAAATGGAATTTTTTAATATGGATAATCAAATTTTTCTAAGTCTCTTTAAGAAATTATACAATGATAAGTATGCACCTAAAGCCTCTTTATAGTCTCTCATTGCAACAAAACCTGATGCATTCCACTTTTTATTATCCAAAACTGAATAATGAGGTCTTGGAGCAGGCCTTGGAAATTCTTCAGTGCTTACTGGAATGACATTTACATCAACATTGGAAAATTCAAATATCATTTTTGCAAAGTCATACCAGGAACATGCTCCCTCATTTGTAACATGGTAAATGCCGTACTTGTCACTATGCAATAGATTGGTGATTGCTACAGCCAAATCCAAGGAATATGTTGGAGAGCCTATTTGATCATTCACCACAGTTATCTCATCATGAGTCTCTGCCAATTCGAGCATTGTCTTTACGAAATTGTTTCCATGAAGGCCATATAGCCATGCAGTACGAAGGATGAAATACTTATCAGTATTTTGTTGAATGAATTTCTCTCCTTCCAATTTTGTTTTTCCATAAGCGCTTTGAGGACCTAACTTATCGGTTTCAACAAGAGGAGTTCTTTTGCTTCCATCGAAGACATAATCTGTGCTGATATGGACTAAAGGAACATCAATGCTTTTGCAAGAGATTGCTAAATTTTTAGGACCCAATGCATTTACTGCATATGCCTCATCATAATGGGTTTCACAATCATCAACAGCAGTATATGCGGCGGCATTAATTACCAAATCAGGTGATTTTTCACTGATAAAGTCCATCACTTTCTCTTCATCGCTAATGTCCAAATCCTTAGAACCGGTACAAATCAATTCAAAGTTTTTAAGAACCTCTCTTAAATCAGAACCTAACATTCCATAGGCACCAGTTATCATTATTTTCATAAAATTCCTCAAATTAAATTAAAATCAATGAATTATTTTATCTTAAAACAATTAAAATCATTGTTATGCTTAAAACAATTAAAATTATTGACATGCTTAAAACAATTAAAACATTATAATATAATTTTTAGTTTTATAAAATATAAATATATTCTATAAAATATAATAGAGTTTATATAAAATATTTATATTAAATAAAAATCATAAATTAATTCGTATAAACTATTAAGCTTTAAAAAAAGTTTTATCTTAAAAATAATCTAAAACAATTAGAATACTTAAAAAAAGTTTTATCTTAAAAATAATCTAAAACAATTAGAATACTTAAAATAAGTTTTATCTTAAAAATAATTTATAACGATTAGAAAACAAAATAATCAGGGCGATATTTATGAAAATTTGTATTGTAGGTCAAGGTTACATTGGATTGCCAACAGCCGCATTGTTCGCTAAAAATGGCTGTGAAGTCCTTGGAGTGGATATAAATCAGGAAATTGTCGATAAGTTAAACCAAGGAATTGCTCACATTGAAGAGCCTGGAATCACAGAAGCCATTAAGAATGCCGTTGAAAAAGGGCACTATCATGCTTCATTGAAGGTGGAAGAGGCAGACACATTTATCATTACAGTCCCTACACCTTATGTGAAAGAGGACTTAAGCTGTGACTTAAGCTATGTAATCTCTGCATGCCAATCAATCCTACCTGTTTTAAACAAGGGAAATGTTGTCATCATTGAATCTACAATAGCTCCTATGTCCACTGATGAGATAATAAAACCTATTTTTGAAAATGAAGGATTTGCAATTGGAGAAGATTTGTTCCTTGCTCATTGCCCTGAAAGAGTTCTCCCTGGACAAATCATGAAAGAATTGGTTAACAACAACAGGATTGTAGGTGGAATAACCGAAGAGTGCAGCCGCAAAGCTGCAGACGTTTACAGAACCTTTGTTGAAGGGGAAATAATTGAAACTGAAGCGAAAACTGCAGAATTGTCAAAATGTATGGAAAACACCTTTAGGGATGTGAACATTGCACTTGCCAATGAGCTTGCAAAGATAGGTGCAGAAATTGGTGTTAATGCACTTGATGTCATTGAAATGGCTAACAAGCACCCAAGAGTGAATATCCATAGCCCTGGCCCTGGAGTAGGTGGACACTGCTTGGCAATTGATCCATATTTCATTTATGCAAAGGCACCTGAAACCGCTAAGATAATCAAGTTGGCAAGGGATACAAACAACAGCATGCCTGGATTTGTAATAGAAAACACTGGGAAAATCTTATCCAAGCTTGATGCTGATGCGGAAAAGATCTCTGTGTTTGGAGTGGCATATAAGGGAAATACAGATGATGCGAGGGAAAGCCCTGCATTTGAAATAATCACTGGACTTAAGGCGGCAGGATACGAAATAGCTATCCATGACCCTCACTTTGACAATCCGGATTACCTTGATTTTGATGAAGCCACTAAAGACTCATCATTGGTTTTAATTTTGACAGACCATGACCAATTCAAGAACTTGGATTATGAAAAATTATCTGAAAACATGAAAACAGGAATCATCTTTGACACCAAAAACATAATCAAGGAAGTGCCAGAGGACATTACTTTGATAAATTATGGAAATCTGTATAAATACAACAAATAAGAAAAAGTGATGAATTAATATTTTTATAATACTTAAAATAATTCTTAAAATTAATTTCATGCTAACTAACTATCATTAACTCTTTTTAAATGAGGTGAAAATATGTCAACAATTGCTGAAAAGATATTTGCTAGAGCTTCAGGCAAAGGAGAAGCTGAAGCTGGCGACATTGTCATGGCAGATATCGATATAGCCATGATGCATGATTTGACTGGACCTCTCGCAGTTGAATCATTTGAAAAAATAGGAACTGAAAAGGTTTGGGATTCCTCTAAGATAGTGATTCCATTTGACCATCAGGTTCCAGCAGATTCTCTAGATTCTGCCAATAACCATATATTGATGAGAAAATTCGTAAAGGAACAGAATATTGAAAACTTCTACGATGTTAAGGAAGGGGTTTGTCATCAGGTCTTGCCTGAAAAAGGACATGTGATACCTGGAACTGTCATTGTAGGTGCGGACTCACATACCTGCACATATGGGGCCCTTGGTGCATTTGCAACTGGAATTGGCTCTACAGATATGGCAATGGTCCTATCCACTGGTCAGTTATGGTTTAAGGTGCCTGAAACAATCAGATTCAATGTGGAAGGGAAACTTAAAGAGAACACATCAGCAAAGGATGTGATCTTGAACATTATCGGCCTAGTTGGAGCTGATGGCGCAACATATAAATCCTGCGAATTTGCAGGGGAAACCATTTCCAACATGAGCATTTCAGATAGGATGGTGCTATCAAATATGGCAATTGAAATGGGAGGAAAAACCGGGCTTATAGAGCCTGATGAAAAGACATATGATTACCTTAAAGACCGCGTTAGCGGTGAGAATAAAAACAGGCTTAAGGCATTTGTTGAAAAATCAAATCTTAAAAGTGACCTTGATTCTCCAAGCCTTGAAATTATGGATATTGATGTTAGTGAGCTTGAACCGCAAATAGCTTGTCCGCATAATGTGGATAATGTAAAGCCTGCAAGTGAGCTTGGTGATGTTGAAATCGACCAAGTGTTTATCGGTTCATGCACAAATGGAAGAATCGAAGACTTGAGAGATGCCGCAAGGATATTGAAAGGAAACAAGATAGCAAATGACCTTAGAATGCTGGTCATTCCTGCATCTAAGGAAACTTACATTAAGGCATTGGATGAAGGGCTAATCAAGATATTTGTAGAAGCTGGAGCCCTTGTTTCAGCACCATGCTGCGGACCATGCCTTGGAGGACATACAGGTCTTATCGGACCTGATGAGGTAAGCCTATCAACATCCAACAGAAACTTTAAGGGAAGGCAAGGAAGTCCAGAAGGAAAAGTCTACCTATGTTCTGCTAAAGTGGCGGCACAGTCAGCTATTGAAGGAAGAATCTCTCTTCCTAGGGGGAAATAAATCCATATTCAGAGGTAATAACATGAAAGGAAAGGTTTGGAAATTTGGAAATGACATTGATACAGACATTATTCTTCCAGGAAGATACTTGATTTACACTGATGAGGAAAGGTTATCAGAGCATTGCATGGAAGGATTGGTATCTGACTTTAAGTCAAAAGTAAATGAGGGAGACTTCATTCTTGGAGGAAGCAATTTCGGATGCGGATCAAGCAGAGAGCATGCACCAATAGCCATTAAAGGATGTGGAATATCTGCTGTAATAGCCGAATCCTTTGCAAGAATCTTTTATAGAAATGCGACAAATGTAGGAGTTCCCCTTCTGGAAGCCCCTGGAGTGTCTGAACTTATTGGAGATGGCGAGAATATCGAAGTGGATATGGAAAAGGGATTGATCGTATCTGAAAGCGGAAAGGAAATTGAATTTAAAAAATTGCCTCCATTCATGCTTGAAATCCTTGAATCCGGTGGCTTGATCAATTATTTAAAAAATCAAAAGGATGAATAAATTATCTTAAAAATTATCTAAAAACTATTAAAAAAAAAATTATCTAATAAAGTATTCTAAAAATTATCTAAAAACTATTAAAAAAAAATTATCTAATAAAGTATTCTAAAAATTATCTAAAAACTATTCAAATTACCAATAAGTATTTAAAAAAATTATTATTTTTACTATAATCATCGAGGTAAAAAAAAAATGTATAATGTTGCTGTAATTCCAGGAGATGGAATTGGTAGAGAAGTTATGGATGCATGCATAAAAGTATTGGATTCATTGGATATTGACTTTGATTTCAAGTATGGTGAAGCTGGAGACGAATGCCTTGAGAAAAATGGTGAAGCTTTGCCAAATGAAACAATAGAGCTTGCAAAAAATGCTGATGCATGCCTTTTTGGAGCGGCAGGAGAAACTGCAGCAGACGTTATTGTAAGGCTTAGGCAGGAATTGAACCTATTTGCAAACCTAAGGCCAGTGAAATCTTATCCAAACACCAATGCCCTTTTTGATAATCTTGACTTTATGATAGTGAGGGAAAACACTGAAGGAATGTATATTGCTAAGGAAGAGGAATATACTGAAGAAGGGGCAATAGCTAGAAGGATCATCACTAAAAAAGCAGAGAAAAGAATTATTGATTATGCTTTCCAATACGCTAAAAACAACAACAAGTCTAAAGTCACTGGAGTTCATAAGGCGAATGTATTGAAAGTGACTGATGGATTGTTCAAGGAAATATTATACGAAGTGGCTAAGGACTATGAAGGAGAAATAGAAGTGGAAGACTTCTATGTGGATGCCACTGCAATGTATCTCATTACAAGGCCTGAAAGCTTTGAAGTCATTGTGACAACAAACTTGTTTGGAGATATCCTATCAGATGAAGGAGCAGGCCTTGTAGGGGGATTAGGGATGATTCCATCTGGTAACATTGGCGAGAATGGGGCATTGTTTGAACCGGTCCACGGTTCTGCACCAGACATCGCAGGGCAAGGAATTGCCAATCCAATGGCTATGCTTCTATCTGCCTGCATGATGCTGAACTACTTGGAAGAGTATGAATCTGAAAAGAAATTGAATGATGCCATACTTGCTGTCTTGAATGAGGGAAAAGTACTGACTCCAGACCTTGGCGGAAATGCCACCACCACTGAAGTGGCTGAGGCTATAATCGATTCTTTGACCACTTAAGTGGCTGAGGCCATAATCGATGCTTTGAATTGAAAGGGAAAAAATTAATCAAGTGAAAAAATGACCAGACAAAAAATATCTGTAATTCTCTCAGCTTATAATGAAGAGAGCTTCATTGAAAAAGCCATTGAAAGTGTGGTGAATCAGACCCTTGAGGAGATTGAAATCATCATTATCAATGATGGATCAACTGATGATACCTTAAAGATTATCAATGGCTATGCAGAGAAGGACAATAGGATAGTTGTTATTGACCAGGAAAACATCGGCCTTGGTGCAAGCAGAAACAAGGGGATGAAGATAGCTCAAGGGGAATATGTCACTTTTCTTGACGCAGATGACTGGTTTAGGGAAGATGCCTTTGAAATCGCATACAATGAAGCAAAGGCTAAGGATACGGATATAACCATGTATCAGATGCTCAATTATGATGACGAAAGTGGAAGAGTGTATGAGAATGATTGGTTCAATTTAAATAATCTTGATGAAAGCTTTGATGATGTCGTGTTTTCACCTGAGAAAACAAAGGATTTCCTATTTGATTTATCTGTAAGCAGCTGCCAAAAAATCTATAGAAACAGCTTTTTGAAATCAATTGATGCCAGCTTCCCAGAGGGAATATACTTTGAGGACATGCCATTTTTCTTTTATGTTTATCTGAAAGCAGAAAGGATTTCAATCATAAGAAAGCATTTCTATTACAGAAGAAAGCATAATCTTTCAATAACTCATGTAGTGGATGCAAACTATTTGGATACTGTTGAAGCAGGTCGCGAACTTATGAGAAGAATGATAGAGAATGGATTCTATGAAGACTATAAGTTTGACCTTTTAGCATACAAGATAAATGGTCCAAGAATGGCACTTATGGACATTACAGAAGATGCGAAGGAGCCTCTTTTCAATCTTATCAAGGAAGATTATGAAAAGATCAAAGAGACTGAGTATTACCAAGACTATCTGGATAATTTAGGCCCTAAAAAGAAAAAGTTCTTCCTGGACGTATTGAAATATGGCAATTATTCTGAATTTAAAAAGGAAAATCCTGAATACTGATGATTTTTTAATTTAATAATTTTTTATGAATGAAAAATGAAAAATTTAAAATAAAAATAAATCTTGAGAAAGTGGAAATACATTCTTATGATGGAAAATTTAAAAAATATATAAATAATATAAAACATTTATAAGTAATTACAATAATATATAAAAATGTTAAAAGATTAAAATTACAATTTAATTTTATTATCTAGAAATAAAGGAGATTTAAAATGGACGCAGTAAAAATTGCAGCATTGTTTATTATTTTCATTATGGTTTTCAGTGCAGTGGCCACTTTCATTGCTTATGTACTTTAAATAAATTGAATAATCAAAATAATTAATGATGAAGGATAATTAAAAATTTAAATCTAATTGAATTACAAATTGATGTGGAGAGATAAAAATGGTAAAATATAATATTGGTGCAGTAGTTGCAGAATTTAATTATGATATCACTCATATGATGTTAGAGCTTGCTAAAGCAGAAGCTAAAGTTCGTGACTGTGAAATTACAAAAATTGTAATGGTTCCTGGCGTATTCGACATGCCACTTGCAATCAAGAAATTAACTGAAGCAGATGAAGAAGGCAAAATTGACCTTGACTGCATAATCACCTTAGGTACTGTAATCGAAGGTGCAACCGATCACGACCAAATCGTGGCTCAACATGCATCCCGTAAAATCGCTGACTTATCCTTAGAATGGGGTAAACCAATTTCCCTTGGAATCAGCGGTCCTGGCATGACCAGATTAGATGCACACAGAAGAGTCAGCTATGGTAAAAACGCTGTTGAAGCGGCTGTTAAAATGTGTGACAGATTACAAGACATTTAAATTTAAAAATTTGATTTATTAAAAGAATTTGATTCAATCAATTCTTTTAAACTATTTTTAACTATTTTAAAAAATTTATTGATTTAATCATATTTAAGAAAATTTTGATTAAACTTTCATCACAAAAGTTTAGATGATAATATGGCAATTTTAAAACCTGAAGAGTTAAAGGAAAAATTTGATGACCCATGGATTGCTCCATATGAAAAAGTAATAACCATGGCGGATGGAGATTTGGTAGAGCTTATTGAATACCACCCATGCCCAAGCGGTTCCAACTGGCTTCTTTATCAATACCAACACAGCAGTGAACTTATCATTGATGCTAAAAGGGATGGAAACAAGCACACCTACCTTTGTAAAGTAGGCAAAAAGCCAATAGACCTTAAGGCAAGCATTAATGCAGCTGGAATTGAAGAGGTGGCTATTGATGAAGAGGCAAATGAAGTGAAAGTTACTCATGGAGGCCTTGCTGGTGCTGGTGTAGGTGCCGGCATGTGCAGAGGAATGGGAGAAGGTGTCAAATACGTGGATGTCCTTGAAGTAGGAGGAGGCAGTAAGGAAGGAAAAGCTACTGTAGTAACTCCAAAATACGAGAAACTGGTCATTGGAATCGATGACACTGATGTGAAAGATGCAGGGGCAACTTGGACTATGGCTCATAACATTGGCCTTCAATTGAAAGAGGAAGGATTCGAGTATCTTGACCATATTATCGTTCAATTATTCCCACATAATCCTCACAAGACCCAAAATTGCGTTTCAATTGCACTTACCTTTGCTGTAATGGCTGAAGATAAGGAAAGATTGATCAATAGACTTATTGAAATCCTTGAGCACGACACATTATCCGATAAGACTGCAATAGCCATTCTCGAAGGAATAGGAATCCCACCTGAACTTAGAGAATATGCAATGGCTACAAAAACCGGCATGATGGATGTTGAAACTGCAGAAAAGCTTGCAGAGGAATTGGACATTCCACTCATTGCAGTTACAGGAGACCAAGGTAAAGTAGGTGCACTTGCAGCTTTAGGTCTTCATGATGATGTTGATGAGGCTGTTAAAGTTTATTATTAGACCAAGCTTTTCCAGGCCTTCGGCCTGCAAAACCTTGACCAAAATTTTTTCCTATAGTTGGGAGTATTCACTCTTAACTTTCTATTTTTATTATTACTCATTCCATAGATTTCACATAATCATCCATAGATCATTATCACTCGTTATGCATAGATTTCACATAATCACCCAATAAATCATTATCACTCATTTTCCATAGATTTCACATAATCATCCAATAGATTAAACAGGTCTTCTTTTGTATTCATTTTAAATATTTGCTGCTTTAATTCAATTGTTCTTGGCAATTTCTTAACATAATAGGCAGCTTGAGTTCTCATTTTTGGAATTGCAAATTCCTCTCCCTTGACTTCAATTAGCAAATCTATGTGTTTTTTGAGAGTTTCCAGTCTCTCTTCCATTGAAACTTCATATGGAAGAGTTCCATCCTCAAGATAGTTTACGCAATCTCTGATAAGCCATGGATTTCCAAGTGATGCCCTTCCAATCATCACTGCATCACAAGCTGTTTCATCAAGCATTCTCTTTGCATCAAAGCATGACTTTATATCGCCATTACCAATAACTGGAATCTTAACATTTTCCTTAACTTCTTTTATGATGGACCAATCTGCCTTTCCCGAGTATCCTTGATCCTTTGTTCTTGGATGAACGGTGATTGCTGATGCACCTGCATCTTCAACGATTTGGGCAATTTCCACTGCATTTATGCTGTTTTTATCCCAACCGCTCCTAATCTTTACAGTCACTGGAATAGGCACAATGTCTACAATAGATTCTACAATAGATTTTATCTTATCTGGGTCTTTCATCAGAGCACATCCTGCCTTAGACCTGTTTGTCACCTTAGTTACAGGACATCCCATGTTAATGTCAATGATATCCACATCCGTATTTTCCCAGATGTATTTTGATGCAAATGTAAGGGATTCCAAATCAGAGCCAACAATCTGCTGTGAAATTGGGTGTTCATAGTCAGTCATGTACAGCATTTCCTTGGTTTTCCAATTGCCATACATGATAGCCTTGTCTGAAACCATTTCTGTTTCAATCAGCCCACAGCCCATTGACTTTACAATGGTTCTGAAGCTGAAGTCACACACTCCTGCCATAGGAGCCAAAGCTATCTGATTGTCTATTTCAACATTTCCAATTTTCCACTTCATATTAATCAGTTAAAATAATTCAATAACCCAATTTCCCACATCATGAAAATCGGCTAAAATAATTTAAATTTTCTAATAATTAAAGATATATTTATTTTAAAAATATATAATCCATTCCTCTAATAAAATTTAAAAATATGGAACTGATCATTATACATGTTAAAAGTGGGAAAAATAAAAAAATAATGTCTAAAAATAGCTATTAAATCTTAAAGCTTCCATCGTAGAAAAGTCCTTTGAGCTCTTTAGGATTATCTTTCATGTAGAATCTGAAGCTGTCCCTATTTGATAGGTAAAGATGGGCCAAAGCAATGCCCGTGTCAATCCTTGACCATTTCCCCATAAGCCTGTTTCTTAGCATTCCACGATTTACTCTATATAAGTCATAACTGCCGTCGTCATTATGTGTGAAGTACCATGGCTGAGCATTTGTGGCAGAAGGTGCAAGCTGAGCTGGAATGAGTCTTTCATCAAGCCTATCGGATATTTCATCAAGACTCTTTCTATTAAATTGGTCCCTTTCTCTGTAGATATTCCCTTGAGGTCTTCCAAGAGAAATTGCAATGATGAATTTTTGACTTTTATCTGGATTCCTATAGCCTTTAGGACTTGCCATTCCTATCCAGCAAGTTCCAATTTCCCTGCTTTGCAGATATAAATCAACCTGCTGAAATATGAAACCGATATTTTGATAATAATTCTCTTTTTCCTGTGAATATAAGACAAGATAATGAGGAGCTTTCCATCGCATCATTGTGCTGATTTTTTCTGTAGGAAGAATTTCATAGCTCCATTTTATATTGGGATTCAATTCCTTGGCATTGGCTATAAAATCCCTTATCTCATCAAGTGTCTGATTATCAAGAGGCGTCTTATCATAAGACCTAATAGATTGTCTCCTGTATATTGTATCTTCAAGGTTCATAATATATCACAATATCTATTTTTTATAAAATAAGCATGAATCATATATTATTTTAAAACAATTACAATTTAAATCTATTGCCCAAAAAACTAATTAAGACACAAAAAATAATACAAATTAAACCTATTGCAAAAAAACTAATTAAGACACAAAAAATAATACCATTTAATCTATTGCAAAAAAACTAATTAAGACACAAAAAATAATACCATTTAATCTATTGCAAAAAAACTAATTATAATTGGTATTGAATCCGACAATAACCATCTTATAATTTTTATATTAATAAAAAAGGATTATATAGTAATGTATATATTAATTAAGCAATAAAGTTAATGATGAAGGATTTTTTTAGATATATCTTTTTTAAATAATACGGTGAGATAATGTTAGAACAATACATACCTTTTATAGGATTACTTATTTTTGGAAATATAGAAAACCTTATACTTGCATCACAAGGGGTTGTCCAAGGAGTGGACCCTAAAGTATTAGGACTATTAAGTATAATTGCTGTTATAATCTGGCTAATTATTGGTACAGTTGCTACAGATGTAGCAATGCAATATGCCAACATAATCACTTTCATTGGAGGGCTTGCAATATTCATTTTAGGTGTAAAAGCAGTTATTGATGCTGTAAAGAATATCAGAGCCCAAAAAGGAGGTGCATAAGATGGTGAATTTAAAAGATTATGCTCCTTTCACAGGATTGCTTATTTTTGGAAACATAGAAAACCTGATACTTGCATCACAAGGGGCTGTTGCACATGTGAATCCATTCATATTAGGTGGATTAAGCCTAATAGCTGTGGTATTATGGTTATTGCTTGGTACCTATGGAACAAAAATAGCCATCAAATATGCAGATTATATAGAAATCATTGGTGGAGTGGCCATCATTATTTTAGGTATTCAGTCCATGCTTGAAGCATTTGGAATATTATAAATCCAAGAAACTTTTACTAATAAAATCGTTTTAAAATAATGAAAAGATAAACTTAACAATAAAATCATTATCATTAATGAATAAACTTAGAAAAAAGAATAAATCAGTGAAAACATTAATAAATAAGTTATAAAAAAGAAAACGAGGAAAACTATGAGCAGAAAAGACCCAATGATGATTGCTGAAATTATGAAAAATAATTTCAAGGGTGCATTCAAGAATCCTATTGTCGTGATGGTTCTCATTGCTCTTGTCATTCTCCCTTCCCTCTATGCTCTCTTGAACATACAGGCATGTTGGGACCCTTATGGAAAGACAGGAGATATCGAATTTGCAATAGCTAACCTTGACGATGGCGCATCATTTAATGGCGAAAACATTAATGTTGGAAATCAGCTGGTTAATGAATTGAAAAACAACGATAAATTCAAATGGACATTTGTTACAGAAGATGAACTGCGAAATGGGGTGTATAATGGAACGTATTATGCTGGAATAGTGATACCCAAGAACTTGAGTGAAAATATCGTTTCAATCACTACCGATGATCCTCATCAAGCAAAGCTTCACTATGTTGTGAATATGAAAACAAACCCTGTAGCAGCTAAATTAACTGATACCGGTGCAAACACAGTTTATACATCATTGAATGCGAAAATCGTAGAGATCATTGATGTTGCAGCGTATCAAAAACTTGGAGAATTGCAAGCTGGCCTTGCCAAAGGTTCAAAGGATTTGGCAAGCGGAGGCCAGCAACTTAAAGCTGGAGCTTCACAAGTCTCTTCAGGAGCTAAGCAAGTGAAGGACGGTGAAAGTCAAGTAAAAGATGGTGCAAATCAAGTAAATGACGGTGCAAATCAAGTAAAAGATGGCGCAAATCAACTTGCAGAGGGGGCTAAGCAATTAGATGATGGTGCAAAGCAAGTGGAAAAAGGTTCAGAAGAATTGTCTACTGCAGTGGACCCATCATTAATACCAGATGGCCCGATAAAGGATTATGCAGAAGGAAATTCTGAACTTGCAGACGGTGCAAGTCAGCTTGCAGACGGTGCAAGCGAACTTGCAGATGGCTCATCACAATTGGCAAACGGTACCTCTCAAGTGGCAGACGGTGCAAGTCAGCTTGCAGGAGGTTCAGTTGAATTGGCAGAAGGGTCTGTGGCTCTTGCTTCTGGAGCGGAATTGCTTGGAAATTCTGCAGCAGGTGCATTATTCACTGCATCCTCTTCATTAGGTTCAACTGCAGATCTTCTCGGGTCCCTAACTGGAATAGATGAGGATGTGCTTGGAGACTATGTATTGTCTCCTGTAAAATTGGATAAGCAGGAACTGTTCCCTGTAAATTCATATGGTACTGATGTATCTCCATTCTATATTGTATTGTCCATGTGGGTTGGAGGAATAATCACTTGTGTCATGTTGCATCCAGGAACCAGCCAAGGAACCAAATATTCCCCATTTGAAATGTACTTCGGTAAATTGCTGACTTACATTATCATGAGTATTCTTCAAGCGATTGTGACTATTATAGGATGTCACCTATTAGGAGTGCAAATAGTTAATCCGCTCTTGTTCACCGCTTCATGCATATTGGTATCGATGGTGTTCATGATTTTGATATATTCCATAATCTCTGCAATTGGAACTGTTGGAAAAGGTCTCGCGGTTATTCTTTTGGTATTCCAGATTTCCGCTACTGGAGGGGTCTATCCAATTGAAATCATGCATCAATTCTTCAGGACATTGTATCCATATATGCCTATGACATATGGAATCAATTTGGTACGTGAAGCTCAACTTGGAGTGGTCTGGTCAAACTTCTATCCTGCATTGACTGTTCTTATTGCTCTTGCAATTGTGACAGTCTCCATAGCTGTTATCATTAAGGAAAAGCTTGACAAGCCTTCACATTACTTTGAAGAAAAATTGGAAGAAAGTGGATTGTTTTAGAACTTAATATATTTTAAGTTCTTAAACTTTTTAATTAAAAATAACAAATATTACATTTATTTGTAAAAAAAATTATAAGTTTTACTAAATAACAAAAACGCTTTAAAAAACGAGGAAAGGTTATGAAATTCAAAAAGAGCCTTCTGATTATTTGTTTAATGATCTGTCTATTCGGCATTGCAAGTGCATCAGCAAATGAGATTGATGATGGAGCAATCACAATAGACGATAGCCCACAGCTTGCATTGGAAGAGGATATCCCTCCAATTGAAGAGTTAGGCTCATCAGAAGAAAAGATAATTGCAGAAGACAATGAGGAAATGGCTTCTGCATCAGAGGAGGATGATGGAACATTCACTGCATTGCAGAACAAGATCGATAATGCAGAAAATGGCGCTACAATAAGCTTGGATAAGGATTACACTTATGATGAAGGATTCAATCAAAGGGGAATCCAAATCCATAAAAACCTTACAATCAATGGAAACGGCCACACCTTAAACGGATTGTCCTCATCCAGAATCCTTTTAATACACTTCGGCCTTAAGGAAAACAATAAGGTGACATTGAACAACATCAAGTTCATCAATGGAAAAACCGATCTTTACGGTGGAGCTATATTCAATTATGGAAACCTGACCGTGAATAATTGTGTCTTTACAAATAACTATGCAAAATATTGCGGTGGAGCAATAAACTCTGTAGGACACTTGAATCTAAAGAATTCCAAGTTTACAAAGAACTCCGCAGGAGGAGATGCTGGAGCTGTCTTCACATTTTCAATAGACAAGTCCGTTGATTTCTTTAAGAAAATTTATGTGGACAGAACCCCTGAAGGGGAAATGGAATTTGTATTCAATGCTACATTGAGCATAAGCTTGAAATATGGTTCAGACTCCATTAAAAACTGCAGTTTCACCAACAATGTTGCAAAGGGCAGAGGCGGTGGTGCAATCTATGGATTCACCCACTTGAACATTAATTCCTGCACTTTCAAAAACAATAAGGCAGATGAAAATGGAGGAGCTGTCTTCGCAAATAAGAATCTCATCTTGAAGAATTCAAGATTCACAAACAATACAGTCTCTAAAAATGGTGGAGCGGTTTACTTCAGATGCCACGAGCAAAGCGGAAGCTATGTAAACAAGACTTGGGTTCCTAAGATCAAATATTACTCTGCAAATATCACCAATTGCGCTTTCAGCAAAAATGTGGCTAAAAAAGGAGGAGCTATTTACTCATTCTTAAACAATGCCTCTGACAAGAAACGCATGAAAGTGAACAAGTGCAATTTCACTGCAAATAAAGCAACAAAATCTGGAAGAGACGTTTTAGGTGGAACCTGTTCAAACTGTGTATACAACTACATAAAATTGACTTCAAAGAACAGGATAGTTAAAAAATCCGCTAAAAAGCTTACATTGAACGTAAAGCTCACAAAAGGAAAAACCTTGCTAAAAAACAAGAAAGTGACCTTCAGATTCAGAGGTAAAAATTACACTGCAAGAACCAATTCAAAAGGAATCGCAAAGGTTACAATAAAAAGAAGCGTGATTAAAAAGCTCAAGGCAGGTAAAAAATACACAGTAAAAATAACTTACCTTAAAAACAGCATCAAAAGAACTGTTAAAGTTAAGAAATAAGATCAAAAATTAAAAGGATACCTTATTTTAAGGTATCATCATTTTCTTTTTTTTAAATAACTGATTAATCATTTAAGCAAATTTTATACATATTCCTATTTTTAAAAAGCTGATTTTAATCACTTAATCAAATTTTATACATATTCCTATTTTTAAAAATTCCATGATTTAAATAAGATATCTGATTAAAGAAAATATCAACAAAATTTCACAAACTATAACAAGATAATCGAATTTTCCAAAACCATCTTTCATTTTATAGCTTTTATTGAGTGCAAATAATGTAGAGACAATTATTATGATTTGTATAATCAAGTATATTGAATTCATTTTGAACCTCCAAAAATATTTTATATATAAAAAGACATAGTAATATTACCTAAAGAGGAAGGGAAATTTCCCTCCTCACCTATTTCCTAAAATACATCAACACAACAAATATCGTATTGATAAACTGTAGGAACATAGTGATAATATTAGACATGTCCACTTTCCCACCACCTCCCACAGCTTTTTTATGACCTTTAAACCATTTATTGCTGCATATATATTTTAATTCTAAATGCTTAAATACTTAATTAAAGAGCAATTGATAATTATTTTTTAATTTTAAGTATAGTTTACTATTTATATCTAATTTTAACAATTTTACTATCTATAATAAATAGTTAATCCTTTTTTATAGCTTTTTAAATTATAATTTTCAAGACAATTATAAAAAAATATTAAAAATATATTTAAAATATGAAAAAAGTAAAAAATATCTAAATTTATAACTTAAAAAAATATAAAAAATAATAAAAAAAACTAAAAAAATAGCTAATTTGAAAATACTAAAAAAATATAAAAAATAATAAAAAAAACTAAAAAATATCTAAATTTATAACTTAAAAAAATTAAAAAATAATAAAAAAATAAGGAAAAGAATAAGATTAATAATAAGATTAAGAATAAGAAAAAGAATAAGAAAAAGAATAAGATTAATAATAAGATTAAGAATAAGAATAATGATTATTAACTTTATATATAAAAAAGTATTTTAATAACTTAATATATATTTTAATATACAATTCTCAGGGCGGAGTGAAATTCTCCACCGGTGGTGATTCATTAGTGTAAAAGTCTATTTTAAAATGATAAGTCCACGAGCACGAATGTGTTGATTTGGTGAAAATCCAAAACCGACGGTGACAGTCCGGATGGAAGAGAATATGAGTTTAAAGTAAATAGGTCTTAGATAACTCTATGTTAGATTATAGAGAATAGCTAAAAATCTAAATGAAATTAATTTACTTAAAAATAAATATCCTTTTTTTGCCCTGATTCTAGTAATTAGAATCTAGAAAACTTTTAATTTAAACAACTAAGGAGCTTTACTATGAATCATGAAGAAAGTTTAAAAGGAAGTCCAGCGGAAAGAGTGGAAATAGCATTGGATGCAATAAGATCAGGAAATGGAGTCATTGTAACTGATGATGAAGACAGAGAGAACGAAGGAGATATGATCTTTTCATCAGAACACTTGACAGAAGAGCAAATGGCACTTCTCATAAGAGAAGGAAGTGGAATCGTATGCTTATGCCTAACTCCTGATAAGGCCGATGAATTGGAGCTTCCTTTAATGGTGGAAAACAATACAAGTACCTATGGTACTGGATTTACAATAACAATTGAAGCAGCAGAAGGAGTAACCACTGGCGTATCTGCAGCAGACAGAGTGAAAACCGTTAAGGCAGCATCAAACCCAGATGCAAAGCCAAGTGATTTAAACCATCCAGGTCATGTGTTCCCTCTTAGAGCTAAAGAGGGTGGAGTGCTTGAAAGAGATGGCCATACTGAAGCGACCATCGACTTGATGAGACTTGCTGGCCTTAATCCTGCTGGAGTATTATGTGAAATAACATTGCCAAACGGAACCATGGCAAGAATGCCAGATGTAATTGAGTTCTCAAAAGAGCATGACATGCCTGTTGTAACAATTGAAGACATTATACAATATCGTAAGGAAAACAACGTATAATATTAATTAAAAAAAATAAAGCTATAATTACTAAAAAATAGCTAAATAGCTAAAATTAAAAAACTAAAGAAGGGAAATTGAGAACAAGCTTTTTGACTTCGTCAAAAACCTTGACCAAAATATCTTTACTTAAAAAAAAACTAAAGAAGGGAAATTATGGAGATTAAAACTATCACAACTGATGTATTGATTATAGGTTCTGGTGGTGCAGGCTGTAGGGCAGCAATTGAAGTATCCAATCAAGGAAAGGAAGCATTGATTGTTTCAAAAGGATTGACATTCAGATCAGGCTGTACTGGAATGGCTGAAGGCGGATACAATGCTGCACTTGGACTTGTAGACCCAGAGGATAGTGTAGAAGCGCATATTAAAGACACATTAAAAGGTGGTAGCTACCTTAATGACCCTAAATTAGTAGACATTCTAATCAATGAATCACCTGACAGGCTCCATGACTTGGAAGAGTATGGCGCTCTCTTTGACAGACAGGAATCCGGTGAATTGAACCAAAGGCCATTCGGCGGTCAAACCTATAGAAGAACCTGTTTCCAAGGAGACAGAACCGGCCATGAAATCATGACTGCACTTAAGGAAGAAATCATCAAGCGAAACATCAAGACCGTTGATGAAGTGATGGTTACAGCTCTTGTCAAGGATGACTCAAACAACATCCTCTCAAAAGTTATTGGTGCAGTTGGACTTGACCTCAAGAACAATGACATCATCTATTTCCAAGCTAAAGCTGTTGTTCTTGCAACTGGAGGATCCGGCCAATTGTTCCCTGTAACCTCAAACACCACCCAGAAGAATGGGGATGGATTTGCACTTGCATGGAAAGTAGGGGCAGACCTGATTGATATGGAAGAGATACAGTTCCACCCAACAGGTATGGTCTATCCTGATTCAAGAAAAGGAGTTCTTGTAACTGAAGCTGTAAGGGCTGAAGGCGGAAGGCTCATAAATAGCGAAGGGGAAAGGTTCATGGCAAGATACGATGACCGTATGGAACTTGCTACCCGTGACGTTGTTGCAAGGTCAATCTACAATGAGATCATGGAAGGAAGAGGAACAGAGCATGGCGGAGTCTACCTTGATGTAAGCCACCTCGACCCAGACTTGATTGATGAGAAGCTTGAAACCATGGTGCTTCAGTTTGAAGACATTGGAGTGGACATCAAAACCGAACCGATGGAAGTTGCACCTACTGCACACCATCACATGGGAGGAGTCAGAATCAATGAGGATGGCCAATCCACTGTTGAAAACCTGTTCGCTTGCGGTGAGGTCTGTGGAGGAGTCCATGGAGCAAACCGTCTCGGCGGTAACGCACTTGCAGACACTCAAGTCTTCGGTAAAAGAGCAGGATTTGCAGCTGCCCTTGCATGTGACTTGACAACCATGCAATACAATTTCACAGCTGTGGAAGAGGAAAAGGACAGAATCGAGTCATTGATGAAGGAAGGTTCAATAGATCCAATAGCTATGAAGAAGGAAATCCAGCAATTGATGTGGGAGAAAGTGTCAATTGTAAGAAATGAGCAAAACCTAAAGTCCGCCCTTGAAAGACTTCTCGAAATGAAAGAGGAATTGAATGACCTTAATGTTGATGAGAGAACCCAATTCAATGAATCATTGCTTACTGCTCTTGAAGTTATCAATATGGTTGAAATCTGTATCCTAATAGTAAAATCAGCTATTCTTAGAAGAGAAAGCAGAGGAGCACACTTCAGAGAGGATTTCCCAGAAACTAACGATGAGCTTTGGAAAAAGAGCATTGTCATGGGACCAAATAAAATCAGATTTGCTAAACGCTGATAAATTTTTTAAAAATTTATCAATCTTTTATATATAATTTTATGGAGTTTTTCTCCACTTTTTTTATCTAAGAAAAATTAATTCGTATCTTAATTAACTATTTTTTTAAAAATATACTATATTAATTTAACTACATAAATTGATTAAAACTGTTAAATTGACCTAATATTAGTAAATTGACATTAAATTAAAAAAATAAACTCAAAAATTAGTTAAATTAATAAATAATTAGATTTAAACTAATATTGGGCAATTCTAAAATTGGATAGTTTATCTAGGGCTACAAATTTTTTCAAGCAGGGGAAAAAAATACACAAACATGCTCCTGACTAAAAAACAGGAGGTGGTTCTAGGGTGGATGAGATTTTAAAACTAATACATACTATTAGTTTAATAAATAGAATTCACATTACATTTTGTATAAAAATTAATTGATTTCAATAATCATTAAATACCAAGTAATTTAAATTAATCCATTTTAGTCTTGCCTAGAATGATTTTCTTCAAAAATAAAAATATTTAAATATTTAAAAAAACTATATTCAATTAAGTGTTTGTGTATCAATCTCACTACGAGATTGATTTTTCCTGCTAGTGGAGATTTATCTCCACTTTTTTTATCTTGGAAAAAATAGTTCGTAGGAATAAGAATAATAAATATTATCAAAAAATATAATTAATCAAATAGCTGTTTTTCAAAAATTTCTGAAATTTCCATTTTATCCTCTTCAGAGTAATACTTATTGTCAATATCTGTAGTCAAGGAAAACATTGCAAGTTCATAAATCACTTTATTTAAGGCTAATCCTTTTTCAGTTAATTTATATTCTATATTTGAAGAGTCCTCACAATCCACAATCCTTTGAATAAGCCCATTCAATTCCATTTCCTTAAGACAATTTGATAAAACTTTATTGGATAAGTTAGGTTTTCCTTCCTTAAATTCATTAAAGCGGGACACACCAAAAAACATGTCTCTCAATAACTGGATAACCCATTTTTTATTGATCATGCCCATTGCCAATTCAACTGGACATTTTCTTGCTTTTTCTTCAGTCATTTTAATCCCTCAATCTATTATAATAATTTATTAATTCATTTATAAAAACATATAGTAACCAAATGGTAACTTATTAATTTATTAACATACTTATCTAAAATATTATTAAAAGTTTGAAGAAATTATTTTATTTTTGTAAATCCTCAAACAGATTTTAAGAAAATTAAATAATTTTAAAGTCTAGAAAAAGATCTTAAACTTTTTAAAAACAAGGTGATAAATATGTATAAATTAAATGAATGGACAAAAGAAGACAAGTATTACAAATCCAAAATTGCAGGAAATTACTTTGGTAAAAGCTCTATTTCCACAGCATGCGGAGAAGAATTAAATACCGCTTGTGGGGAAGGAATAAACACTGCATGCGGAGAAGAAAGACTCACAACAGCATGCGGAGAAGGAATAAACACTGCATGCGGAGAAGAAAGACTCACAACAGCATGCGGAGAAGGAATAAACACTGCATGTGGAGAAGAAAGACTCACAACAGCATGCGGAGAAGGAATAAACACTGCATGTGGAGAAGAAGTATTTACCGCTTGTGGAACTGATTTAAACTAGATTAAAAACCATTCCTTAATTATGAAATTAAGGAATCTCTTATTTTTTTGTGGACTAAAAATGACAGAATTTTTCCCTTTTCAATTTCATATAACTGATGACTGTGACCAAAGATGCAAGCATTGCTACATTTTTTCAGAAGAAAACAATAAACCAATCATAACAATGAGCTATGAAAAGGTAATGAAAGTATTCCATAATTGTTATGATATGTGTGAAAAATCTAATAGAAAGGCTTTTTTTACAATAACTGGGGGAGACCCTATATTGCACCCAGACTTTTGGAAAATTCTTGAATTCTTAAAGGAAAATAAAACTCCTTTTGGAATACTAGGCAACCCATTTCACCTAAATGAAGATGTTTGTCAGGATTTGGCATCATACGGCTGCAGATTTTATCAATTGTCACTGGATGGACTTAAGGAAACTCATGATTACTTTAGAAAAGAAGGATCATTTTATACAACCCTTGAAAAAATAGCCCCATTGAAAAATGCAGGAATCCATGCAAACATCATGACAACCGTCTCAAAGACAAATATCGATGAAATTCCTGGAATAATAGAAAAGGCTGTAGAATATAAGGCCGACCTATTTACATTTGCCAGATATTGCCCTACAAGCTTGGAAAAAAGTGCGCAGATGACAGCAAATGAATATAGGGAATTATTGGATAACTGCTTTAAGCTATATGAAAAATACGATAATAGCGAAACCAAGTTTAGTTTAAAAGACCACTTATGGACACTTTACCTATATGAAGAGGGCCTCTTTAAAATTCCAAAGAATCTTGATGAAAATGTCATCTATGATGGATGCAATTGTGGGATAGGGCATTTAACAATTTTGCCTAATGGAGATGTTTATGCTTGCCGTAGAATGGAAAGTAAAGTTGGAAATGCATTATCTGAGAGCATTTATGATATTTTCACTGGAAAAAGAATGAATTACTACAGGCAATATGATAAGTTTGAGAAATGTTCAAAATGTGAATTGTTAAGATTCTGCAGAGGCTGCCCATCCGTAAGCTATGGCTACACTCATAATCCTTATTCCCCCGATCCACAATGCTGGAAGGAACTTTAATTAAAAGGTGAATAAAATGAAAGCAATAGTTCTTGAAAAGACCTGTAAGGCAGAAGATCTGAAAGTGACAGATGTTCCGATGCCCAAAATTGAAGAAGACAAAGTGATTGTTAAGGTAAATGGTTTTGGCATCAATCGCTCTGAAGTGATCTTAAGAGATTATGAAGCTGATGAACCTTATATTAAGCTTCCTAGAATCCCAGGAATAGAATGTGTAGGGGAAATAATAGACCCATCAAATAGCCCATTTAAAAAAGGGGATATTGTATGTTGCCTAATGGGCGGAATGGGAAGGTCCTTTGATGGAAGTTATGCTGAATATACATTGATTCCAACAAAAAACACTTTCAAGATAAAGGATGACATTTTAGAAAAACTTAGCCTTGAAGAGCTGATAGCTATTCCAGAAACTTATTTTACTGCATTCGGTTCATTATTTGAATGTCTAGACTTGAAAAAGGAAGACGTTCTTTTGATTAGAGGGGGAACTAGTGCAGCAGGCCTAAGTGCAATTCAATTAGCCAAATCAATTGGATGCACAATTATTGCAACAAGCAGAAATGAAGATGGAATAAGCAGACTGGAAAATCTTGGTGTGGATTATGCAATAATTGACAATGGAGAAATCTCTTCAGAGATTCTAAAAATATTTCCGGAAGGAGTAGAAAAAATATTGGATTTTATTGGTGCAAGTGCATTGAATGATTCCATGAATGCCTTAAAATTTAGGGGAATAATCTGCGTTACAGGATTGCTTGGCGGAGAGGATTACATTAAAGAATTTGATCCAATAACAGGGGTTCCGAATGGAAGGTATCTGACAGGATTCTATAGCAATTACCCTAACCAAAAGACAATCGACGAAATGTTTGAATTCATCATAGACCACAACATTAAGCCAGCAATTTCTAAAGTGTTTAATTCGTTGGAAAATATGAGTGATGCACATAAATTAATGGAATCGAATGAAGCTAAAGGTAAAATAGTGTTTAAATTGGAAAATGAGGATGAGAAAAATTCAATCCTCCCTTAAAAAAATAAAGACTTTAAAAATCCTTAAAGAGAGCCAATTAACTTTCAATCCAATTTAAAAAAAAAAAAAAAAAAAAAAAAAATAAAGACTTTAAAAATCCTTAAAGACAGCCAATTAATAAAAACTGATAAAAATGATTAGTAAAAAAGATTGTTTAAGGCAAGTAAGAGAAGTGATAGACGGAGTGTTAAGCACTGTTGATGAAGATGGAAATCCCCAAAGCAGGATAATAGACATAATGCTTATTGACGATGAAACGGTGTATTTCCTAACTGCACGAGGAAAAGACGTCTATAAAGAGATTATTGCTCATCCTCAGGTAAGCTATTTGAACTTAAAGGACAATAAATCCATACGCATTACTGGAATGGCTAAAAAATTAGACAACCAGAAGGAATGGATAGATAAAATGTTTGAAGAAAACAGATACATGAATAATGTCTATCCTGGTGATGCACGCTATATCCTAGAGCCATTTTGTATAGAAAAAGGGGAAATTGAAGTCTTTGATCTGACTCAAAAGCCAATTTATAGAGAAAAATTCAGTATTGGCGATTGGAAAACAAAAGAAAAAGGATATAAAATAAGTGAAGAATGCATTGAATGTGGAATATGCAAGGACTTATGCCCGCAACAAGTAATATCAGAGGGAACTCCATTTGAAATAGCTCAAAACCATTGCTTGCATTGCGGTTTATGTTATGAAAACTGTCCTTCTGAAGCCATTGAAAAAATACATCCATAATGATATCCTTAAATCAAAGATTCCCAATGTTTAAAACCAACTTCAATATCGACAAATATATTTAGATCAAAGGTTCCCAATGTTTAAAACCAGCTTCAATAAGGATTTTTTCAAGACTTTTCTCTCATCCTCATCGATTCCATCCATCACTGTATCTTCCCAGTAATCGATGTATTTTAATATCTTATCAGTTCTTTTAACGCCTTGATCAGTTAATTTAACTAATTTTCTACGTCTATTAGATGGATCTTCTATTCTATTAATAAGACCAGCCACTTCAAATCTCCTTAGAAGCTTAGCGGTATAGCCATCACTGACCTTGAATAGATTCACCAATTCCTTTTGGGTTCCTTCAGTTGAAAACCTTATTCTAAGCAGGAATGGAAGCTCAACCATGCTTATGTCATCATCAACGAATTCCTCATCAATGTAATTTCTAAAGCTTCCCACCAATTCCTCTACAAAATGATAAATCCGGATGTTTTCTGGCTCTTCATTAATAAACTGATTAGGCAATTCCATATTTACACCTATTTAAAGCAATATATTAAAATTATCATTATATAAACTATATTTTTCCATATATTTAAATATTTTCATTAGACAACTGTTTCCTTAAGAAAGATTTATATATTATATCAAATATAATATTTTTAAAAATAGTTTAAATATTATAAACTATATTATATTCAATTTAATTTAATGCAATTAGGTGACAATTATGAGCGATGATGTTATGTTTGGATTTGGAGCTATGAGATTGGATTTGGAAGATGAAAACAATCCAAGTTCCATAAATTACGATGATGTTACAGAAATGATTGACTATTATATGGATCAAGGTTTCAACTACTTTGACACCTCCTATGCATACCACAATGGCGCTTCAGAAGCTGCCTTAAAGATTGGACTTGTGGAAAGATATCCAAGAGAATCATTTAAGATAGCAGATAAGATACCTACATGGGCTTTAACAAGTGAAGAGGATAACCAAAAATTTGTAGATATCATGCTTGAAAGATTGGGAACAGATTTCTTTGATGTATTGCTTATCCACAATATCAATGAATCATTCCTTCAAATAGCTGAAAACTGCAACAGCTTCAATTACATAAAGAAAATGAAAGAGGAAGGAATAGCCAAGAAAATAGGTATCAGTTACCATGATAGGGCGGACTTGCTTGAGGAGATCCTTGAAAAATACGGCGATGCAATAGATGTAGTGCAGCTTCAATTGAACTATCTCGATTGGGAAAGCAAACTTACCGAATCAAGAAAGAATTATGAAATCTGTGAAAAATACGGCAAGGAAGTGATTGTAATGGAACCTATAAAAGGTGGAACATTATACAACCTTCCAGATAACATAAAAGAAAAGTTCCAAGATAAAGGAATGACTTTAGTTGAAGCCGCCTTAAGATTTGCAGCAAGCCATGAAAATGTCAAAGTGGTTTTAAGTGGTGTAGGAAACCTCCAGCAGATGAAAGAGAACTGCGAAGTGTTCAAGCCATTTGAACCTATGAGCGAAGAGGAAAACAAATTCGTGCTTTCAATGGCAAATGAAATCAAGGAACTCATTGCAATAGACTGCAGTTACTGCGGATATTGCCTAAAGGAATGTCCAGCAGGAATACCTATACCTGATTTCTTTGAATTGTACAACAGTGAAAAGATGTATTCACTTCCTTCATTGCATGCAATCTATGGAACAACCGCAGCTGCAAATGCACCGGCATCCGCATGCACAGAATGTGAATCCTGTATGGCAATCTGCACCCAAAAACTTAATATACCTGATTTATTGAAGGATGTTGTTGATTGCTTTGAATAAAAAAATATAAATTTATCAAGTATTATGAAACATAAAAGGTGATAGAATGGAATACATTAGTTTATCAAACGGCATAGAAGTGCCTCAATTAGGATTTGGAGTATTTCAAGTCCCTCCACAAAACACTAAAGATGCAGTGTTGACTGCACTTGAAAACGGTTACAGGCACATAGACACTGCACAAGCATATTACAATGAAAAGGAAGTTGGTGAAGCCATCAAGGAAAGTGGAATCCCAAGGGAAGAACTGTTCATTACAACAAAAATCTGGCATAGCGACCATGGCTATGAAGAAGCTAAAATGGCTTGTGAGGAATCCCTAAAAAAGCTTGGAACTGATTACATAGACTTATACCTCATACATCAAAACATTGGGGATGTGTTTGCCACTTGGAGAGCATTTGAAGACCTCTATAAGGAAGGTAAAGTAAAAGCCATAGGAGTGTCAAACTTTACAAAAAGTCGTTTTGTCAATTTGGCAAAACATAATGAAATTTCTCCAATGGTAAATCAGATTGAAGTGAACCCCTACTATCAGCAAGATGGAATTGAGGAGTTCTATGAAAAATATGGATGTAAAGTAGAGGCATGGGGCCCTCTTGCAGAAGGAAGAGACAATATCTTCCAAAATCCTATCCTAAAGGAAATAGCTGAAAAATACAATAAAAGTCCAGCTCAAGTAATCTTAAGATGGATTGCACAAAGGGGAATAATTGTATTTCCAAAATCAATCAAAGATGAAAGGGTTCAGGAAAACATCAACATTTTTGACTTTGAATTATCAAATGAGGATATGGAAAAGATCAAGGAATTGGAAACAGGTGTTCCAATAGCTTCTATTGACACACCTGAATTTGTAGAAAGCATTTCCAATTTTAAATAAATAAATTGAAAAAAATGAAAAAACCTTAAGAAAAGATTAGAATTAGAAGGTGAAAAAATGAAAACTTTAGTAACTTATTTCTCAGCAAGCGGAGTGACCAAAAGAGTGGCTGAAAAAGTGGCAGACGCACTTGATGCAGACATTTTTGAAATTGCTCCTGAAACTCCATATACCGCAGCAGACTTGGATTATATGGACAAAAACAGCAGATCAACAATTGAAATGAATGACAAGTCATTCAGGCCTCCAATCAAGGAAACAATCGATGTCGCTGAATATGATACAATTCTCATCGGTTTTCCGGTATGGTGGTACACTGCACCTACAATAATCAACACTTTCATTGAAAGCATCGACATTGCCGGAAAGACTGCAATCGCTTTCTGCACCTCTGGCGGAACTGGAATAAGCGGTTGTGAAAACGACTTGAAAAACGCTTATCCGCAAGCTAATTGGAAAGCTGGAAGAAGATTATACGGCAGAGAAAGTGACGATGAGATTATCAATTGGGTAAATGAATAAACAATTCATTTTCCTATATTTTTAAATTTGACAATAGTTTGAATATATACAAACAAATAATTTGACTAAAAAAATATAAAAGCAAATTAAAGAACATTATTGCTTTTAATGATTTCAGAAACTTTAATATGAGAATTGGAATATCTTTCCTGGCTATTTTTCTCACCGTTTATAGTGAATACATTTTCCTTGCAGTGGTGAACGCAGCCAAGGCAAAAGAGACAATCGTCACCAATAACTGGTTTTCCACCACTTAAATCTACATTCCCCTTAGGGCATATCCTTGCACATACCTTGCAATCACTGCATCCTTCACCAACAATTATATGGAATCTTTTGGTCATTGCCTCTTCCAATACCCTTTCAATATATGGAATGTCAGAAATTGACCTTTTCTTAAGGTGGAACTCCTTTCTTGACTCAATATCATTCCTGATTGTTTCAATTTGATTGTCAATTTCAGCCTGATTCTTGATTTCCTTTTCCGCTTTCATATCAAACATTGGCAAAAAGTTATCAACCATCAATACGGAATTTGTATAATTGACTTCCAAACCCTTTTTCTTGAAAGCCTTTTTCAATATTCTAAATGCATTCTGATCTCCATCAGAACCATATGAAGCAATCAGGAACAGATACTCTGTTTTAAAGGTGGCCTTTTCAATGAATTCCCTAACAATCTTTGGAGCATTTGCATAAAAGACCGGAAAAATAATCCCAATTGCATCATCTTCAAAAGCATAGATGCCTTCCTTTATCAATTGAGGAATGCTTAATAACTCTCCACCTAAGTTTTTTGCAATGTATAGATTATTCCCTGTTGATGTGAAATATAATATTTTCATGTTTAAACCTTTTTTAAAGAAAATAATAGATTATTCTTTAAACGAGAATCTATTATTAAAATAGCTAAATTAGAATTAATAGATTACCCCTTAAACTAGAAATCTATTTTAAAATAGATAAATTAGCTTTTGATAAATTATGCCTTATTGAACTTATCCTTATCCTGTCTGCATCTTGGACATTTCCAATCATCAGGCAAGTCTTCAAATGGAGTTCCTGCAGGAATGCCATGTTCCTCATCCCCAATTTCAGGATCATATACATAACCGCAAATGGAACAGACATATTTTCCAGTAGATTCCTTTTCCTCGATTTCATAATCAATAGCTATTGTTTCAGGAGGATTGTCCAAATCCATAACCCTTTTTGCCTCAAGGTTTTCATGTCCAAGAGGAGTGTGGGTAGACAAGTAAACAGTCGGATGGTCTTTAATGAACTCCCTTACCTTGTCCATTGTTTCACGAGCCAATCCAATGTCTTCATAGACAACAGACAATTTGTTTTCATACATAGCCTCATCAGTATATGTCAAATCTCCATGAATCATGTAAAAGAGCCCATCATCCTCAGCAATCACTATGCTGTTTCCAAGAGTGTGACCCTTTGCTGGAAGGAAATGGATGCCTTCTGCTATCTTTAGAGAGGCTTCAAAATTATAGTATGCCCCATCAGTGTATTCGACACGAATTATATTGTCCCCTTCAAGCCCCAATGCATCAGCATCTTCTGGAGAGATATAGACTTTTGCATTTGGGAAAGAGCGAATCTCACCGGAATGGTCTTCATGCTTATGGGTAACTAGGATTTTGGAAACATCTTCTGGATCGTATCCCAAATCCTTCAATGCGGAGACATAATCTGTAATCCTTCTTCCAGTGTATATTCCCATTTCATAATTCGGTGCTGTTTCCGGTGATTCCTTAGGCACACCTGTGTCAACAAGAATTACCTCATCTCCAGTGTCAATTACATAGTTCTGTAAGCTTGAACGATAAAGAACAGAATTATCGAAGCTCTCAGGCCCTTCCTCCCCACCAAAAGCAAAGCTTTGAGTGGAAAAACCTTTTTCAAAGAATTTTACAGCTTGAATTTTAATAATAACATCCCCATAAAAATTAAAAGAATAAAAAATTATTAATAGTTTGGATTATACCAAATAAAATTTAACGAAAATAAAAAAAGAAAAAATAGTTATAAAATTATTAAGTTTATTGAGCAGCACTTTGGTCGTTAATTAATAATTGGGTTAAGTAATTTTGCTTTCCAATCATTTTAACAAGATCCAATTGCTGTTCGCTCCAGTACATATCCTCTTCTTCATCCTTGAGATAGACTTTCATCAAGTCATAGGTGGTTGCATCAAAGATGCCTGATTCCATAACTTCATTTAAAAATGCAATTCCTTCAACGGAAACTTTGTAGTCCGCTTCAATGAATTCAATGATATCAGTGTAGATTGGTTTTGCTTCCTGTGCTTCCTGTTTTATTTCTCCACCTAAATCAAGAATTCTATCCATAAACTGTTCTACAAAGTCCATTTCTTCAGTTGCATGAGTTGCATACTTGTCTCCTAAGGATTGGAATCCTAATCCAGCGAAAATCTTTGATTGAATTCTGTGACCAAATGAGTTTGCAGATAAGCCAGTTACAATAGCTTGTAATACTTCAATAGTTTTTTCTTTATCAGCCATAATTTCACCTTAATAATAAAGACTTTAGACTCTTAAGTCTTGATTAACTCTTTATTAAAAAAAGTATTTATATTTATCTATATCAAAAGATATGAAAAATAAAAATTGCAAAAACCGAGAAACATCAATGGAAAAATAAAAAAAAACTAAAAGATTACAATACTAAAAAAAAGCAATCGAAACAAGAGGAAACGATAAAAAAAATAAAAAGAGAAAAGGAGAAAATCAAATATCCTTAATTGCCAAATTGGAGTAATCATAAAGCATGTTCTTGAATAGCTCTATTTGCTCCTCACTATATTTTTCATAAAGCTCGCTTTCTCCTTCATAAAAGACCTTTATTAGTGAAGATACCGTCAATCTTCCCTTATTGGTTAAAATGAGATTTTTTCTGCTTTTGTTTTTCTCATCAACCTTACGTTCCACAAAGCCCTTTTTCTCCAGTCTCTTAATTATTTGAGTAACATTTGACTCTGAAACAAAGAGCATATCGGCAAGTTCCCTTTGGGATATGTATTGATGATAAAAGATATTGATCAAATAGGTAGCGTCTCCAGATGTTATTTCCTTAAAGTTTTCCTTTAGATATCTGGCATACTGCAAGTTAATGTATTCCATATACAATATCATTGGAGTGAATGAAATTCTTTCCTCTTCAAAGTTCAAATCTGCCATAATTTCACCTAATGTCTTTATCTATTATCAAACCATCAATTATTCTATTCTGATTCCGCTTCCCTAAGCTCTTTCATTTCTGCAATAGCTCTTTTTGCCTCACTTAAGATATGGCCTTCATCTACAGTGAGAAGCTCTCTGTTTTCCATCAATATCTTACCGTTACAGATTGTGGTGTCAACATTTGAACCATTAGCAGAGTAAACCAAGTTTGATGAAAGTGCATTGCTCATTGGAGTCATGTTAGGAGCGTTGGTATCAACAAGAATAAGATCCGCTTTCTTGCCAACTTCAACTGATCCCGCATCAATTCCCAATGCATTTGCACCATTATAAGTTGCCATGTTGATGACTTCATCAGCAGTTGCCAATTTAGGATTGAGTGTGGACACCTTTTGAAGAAGTGCTGCAAACTTCATCTCATCGAACATGTCAAGATTGTTGTTGCTTGATGCGCCATCAGTACCAAGTGCAACACAAATGCCTTGACTTAAAAGTTCACCTATAGGTGCTGCACCTGATGCAAGCTTCATGTTACTGCATGGGTTGTGTGAAACCTTGACATCATACTTTTTAATCAAATCTATCTCATTTTGGTCTAACCATACACAGTGAGCCGCCACAATATCAGAACCTAATATGCCCAAGTCATCTAAATACTTGAAGGGTCTTTTATTTTGATGATTTTCCTTACAGTCATTAATTTCCTTCATTGTCTCGTTCATATGAATGTGGATACCAACTTGGTACTTATCAGCTTCATTTCTGACCCTCTCTAGAAGCTCACTTGAAGTGGTATAGATTGAGTGTGGACCGAACATTGTAGTGATTCTTCCATCGGCAGTGTTGTTGTGATTTTTTATTAAGGATATGTTTTCCTTGAACTCGTTTTCACGCTTTTCCTCAATGCCGAAATCGATCATGCCGTATGACAGGACTGCCCTCATGCCTATTTCCTCTACAGCTTGGGCAACTCCATCCATATAGAAGTACATGTCTGAGAATGTGGTGGTACCGCTCTTGATCATTTCAGCTGCACCAAGAAGCGCACCTATGTAGCAGTACTCCCTGCTTAGATGTGCTTCCATAGGCCAGATGTGATCGTTAAGCCAAGTGTCCAATTCCATATCATCAGCTATTCCACGTAAAAGTGACATTGAAATGTGAGTGTGAGTGTTGATGAGCCCTGGCATCAATATCTTGTCACTTGCATCTATGATCTTTTCTGCATTTGATTCGTCGATTGACTCGTTTATTTCGGCAATCCTATCTTCAACAATCAATACATCTGCATTTTTCTCTTCTGTTTTTCCATTTCCCAATGGATTTAAAATGGTTGCATTCTTGATTAATATGTTTTGACTTTCCATTAAAACACCTTTCATCGAATAAGAGTAATAATTTGATTTGAATTTATTTTGTTTTTTAAAATTTAATGTAATATGATATTATTATATAGGATATTATAAAAAAATATTTTCATTTTATTAATATCTATAATTCTATTTGAATTATTTTATATGTTACGAATTAATTTTCATTTGAAAAAAATAAAATAAGATAACTTTTAGCTATCTTATTTTTTAATTATTGTTTTATTCCACCCATTTTATTTTATAACTACCTTGGAAGTCTTTTTACTTGCCTTATAGTACTTGTCTCCTGCAAATTTTACAGTGACTTTATATGTTTTCCTTTTGGAAAGCTTTATTTTTACTGTTGCAACACCTTTCTTATTGGTTTTTGCGGTGTACTTTTTCTTATTGATTATGAAGACGATCTTTTTGCCTTTAATGGCTTTCTTTCCATTTTTCAAAGTTGCAGTCAGCTTTTTGACTTTTTTCTTGGCTTTGAAAGTCTTCTTAGGAACATATAATTTGGTGGCCTTCTTAACTATCTTTTTAGCTACAGTCCTTTTGATTGTTATCTTTTTAGTCAAGGAACTGTCTTTATAGTAATCATCACCAAAACTTATCTTCACAATGTAGTTTCCATTGCTCAATTTTGAAAGTCCAGTCAATTTGGCTTCACCGTTTGCATTTGTAGTTGCAGTTTTTGTCAATACAACCTTATCGTTTAGGCTAAGGACGAATTTGATTACCTTGTTTGCAAGTGGATTGTAATTGTCATCTATCAATACAACCTTAAACTCGTCACCTTTTATCAAGGTCTCTTCAACTATGATATGAGGACTGCTTCTTTTTGTCACATTTACAGTGAATGTCTCATTGGAAGACTTGTAATAGCTGTCCCCATTGAATGAAGCCATGAACATGTAATATCCTTCCGCTAGATTAAAGATGAATTTAGCGGTTCCATTTTCATCCAAAAGCAATTTAACAGGGGAAATGTTTGCATTGTTGCTGCTTTCAATCAATGAAACGGTAATTTCCTTACCAGCTACAGGATTGAGATTTTGGTCAAGCAAAGTGATAATCACTCCTTCATTGGATTTTGACAGTGCAAGCTTATTTTCAATACCCTGGAATTTAGTGTTTCCTTCATAATACAAGTTCAGGATGTTTGAATTTGTAATGTTGCTTGGCTTGAATCCTACATAATCGAAACTGAATGAAATAGGGAGAATCTCTTTTGCCTGATTAAGGGATAAGCTTAATTTTAGCACACTGGACTCACCTTCATCTAAAGAGCCTAAATGCCATACCTTATCATTTTGATTGAATGAACCCTTAATGATTTGGAAGCTTCTTATGATAATGGAATCATCAAAGTCCATGCTGATGTTAAGGTCATTCACCAAGTCACCTTCATTTGATACTGTAATGACAAGGTCTATCAAATCCCCTACTTTATAAGTGCTGCTGTTTGACTTTATGTGAAGGTAAACATCACTGACCCCGGAAGTGTAGGCCTTTAGGCATACATTAGCCTCTTTCAAGTCATAGTCATGAGCATACTGATAGAACTTGATTACTTTCAAGCCGTCTTCATAGAGATTCTTGTAGTCCACAAGGTCAATCCAGTTTATTCCATCCATACTGATAAATGATTCATTAGGATTTGCACTTGCTCCACTGCTATATCCTTCTCTTTTTGATTCAATAGCTATTGGATAGGATGAATCGGGGGTGGTTAGCTTTATAGCTATCCTAAAGATGTCATTTTTGGCAAGCTCTACATACTCATCCAATTTGATTGTATGATATCCTGCACCTTTAATGAGACCCTCTTGAACATATTTGCTTATTCCATTTACAGTGATGTTTACTAGATATTCACTGTCCCCAAATGTGTACACTCCAAATGCAGTCAATGGATTGTTGTTTTTAGCCAGGAATTGATTCGCTAGCCATGCGGTATGGCCGTTGAACCCCAATGATTCAAATGTATTTCCAAGAATGTCGTATTGGTAAATGTTCTTGTAATTTGTAGCATTCTCTACATTTGCAATTGCCATAGCGGAGATTGTATCAAGACCGAATCCTGCAAATGCCTTGTCATAGTAGGATATGTACCAGTACCCATCATATCCGTGGTCTGTTCCCCAACTGTTCTTTATTATGAATGCTCCATCTCCTGGAGGGGTTATTGCAAAATTTTCCTTTTTGTAATTGTCATCCCAACCAATAAGAGTTACTGCATGGTTGGATGTATCAATGACATCATGATAATAGTCAGGTTCATATTGGAATGAATTATCCGCTTGCATTGAAGTGTACAATGCCCCATAAGTCATGATAGCATATTTGATTTGATCCAAATCCATATAGCTTAGACGTATCGGTATCAGGAGAACATCCTGCACATGCTTTGTAAGGTTCAGTTTGCTTGGAGAGCTTGTATCCCAATCACTGAATGGGTCTTCACTTTCATTTACAGGCCCGCTCCAGCGCAAGAGATATGCAAGGGACATGTAATAGTTTCCACCGTCTTTCCAATCGGTACCATTCAATCCATAGAGCCCCATCAGGTTTTTCATATTGTTTTCAGACAGGTCATATGAAATGTTTTCATACTTCAGCAGATAGGATTCAAGGGCAGCGATTGTTGTAAATGCCCAACATGAGCCTGACCCCCCTTGGTCACGGACTGGAGTGACCAATCCGTAATCCCTTAAGTCATATGCTGATGGGAGATCAGTGAGCAAAGCTTCATCAAATGCCCTTGAGACGATTATTTGATCTTCAAGGCAAAACAATAAGTCATCTTGCATTGTTTTTACATGATTGTCATTGAAATTCACATTTGCCATGTTTGCAATACCGTTCAAATTGAAGAATGTTCCATTTTCATCGCTTATTCCATTTGCTTGATTGCTTGAGATTGTGACATTGTGGATTTCAAGAAGATTGGCCTTATTTGATATTGCAGAACCGAATGTGTAATCCCCGTTGATAACGTTACCCTCTATTGTAGAGTTGATTATGAAAACATTATGGCTTGCCCAATTGCAGATTCCTCCCCCCATAGAGTAATTGGAATTAACTGTATTGTTTGCTATTGTTGTATTGTAGACAACAAGGATTCCACTGTAATCGTATATGGCCCCTCCACTACCGTAACTTCCATTGACAGAATTATTTGTGATATTGGAGTTCAATATTGTCATTTCCCCCATATCATTGAAGATTGCACCGGCATAGGCATCAGCACTTCCATTTGCTGCATTTCCTTCAAAGACTGAATTATAGATTCTGACAAATCCTTTATCGTTGTATATGGCTCCTCCGCTTGCAGGATATGTTTTCTGTTCATAGTAATAGACATAGTCCTTTGCAGAGTTATTCTTAAATCGGATATATACAAAGTTTACAGCACTTTGATTAATGTAAACTGCCCCTCCATAGTAGGAATTTCCTCTTGCAAATGTCAAGTTCACAAAGTTTACAAGGGGACTTACAGCATAATAGGCAAGTGGAGGTGTGATGAAGAATATTCCATTGCTGTATCTGTTTCCTTCACCATCAATGATTGTATTCAATGTGCTTTGACCAATCAGATTAAGATTTTTGCTTATTGTCATCCGTCCTGAAATGGTATAGGTTCCGTCTGCCAAAAAGATGTTTGATTTGGAGTTAGTGTCGTTTATGAAATAATTGTAAGCACTGGAAATTGTTTTGAATGGGTTTGATTGGGTTCCCAACTCCTCATCTCCATCATAGCTTGAGTTTACGAAAATAGTGTTTGAATCAGATATGTTAAAGTCATATGTAAGCATTTCAGACTTTAGGTTGATGTAGTCTGAATAGTCTGTGTAGATGTCACTTTGATTATGTGAATCGCTTTCATCAAGAATCTCATCATCAATACTTCCAAGACTATTCTCATTTGAATTAGAGCCTGAATTTGTTTCTCTATCATCATTTTCATCTATTTCAATCGAATGAAGTGTTTCATCAATTGAATCCGAATTTATCTCATTTAGTTCCGTGCTTGTTTGGTAATTAATTTCATTATTCTCATTTAGGATCACTGAATCATCTGCAGCTGCAAAGCCTGCAGGAATCATCAATAAAATCATGAATATCAATGAAATTAAAATGCAATGCTTAATTTTCATAATTTAACCCCAATCTTTCTTTAATCGATTTTTTTTAAAAATTTAAACTTTTCACAATATCAAAATTCATTAATCCATTAAATAAAATATTTATTATTTAAAAAATATCAAAAATTCATTAATCCATTAAATAAAATATTTATTATTTAAAAAATATCAAAATTCATTAATCCATTAAATAAAATATTTATTATTTTAAAGATATCAAAATTCTATTTTATTACAACCTTTCCTTTTTTGCTGATTTTCTTAAATGTATTGTCTCCTGCAAATTTAACTGTAAACTTGTAGGTTTTCCTCTTGGATAGCTTGACTTTCACTTTTGCAATTCCTTTTGCATTGGTTTTTGCAGTGTATTTCTTGCCATTAACAGTGAAAGTGAGCTTTTTGCCTTTAATGGCTTTCTTATTTGCGGCCTTAAGGGTGGCATACAAGTATTTGGTCTTTTTGCTTGCCTTGTATGTTTTCTTAGTAACTGTCAATTTGACCTTCTGTGGATTGACCTTTACTTTTGCTACAGCAAAGCTTCCATTGTACTTTTCATCACCAAGGAATGAAACAACTACAGGATAAGTTCCTTTCTTAGCAAGTGCAATCTTTACAGTTGCAACACCTTTAGCATTGGTGGTGCGCTTGTAGACCTTGCCGTTGAAGGAGATCATAACCTCTTTATTTGCTAAAAGATTTCCCTTACTGTCCTTTAAGGTAATTGAGAATGCTTTTCCTGCTTTCTTGCCATTGATTTTGGTATTTACAGTAGTGGTTTTCATAGCTTTAGCTACAATGGATGTAGCTACCATAACAGTTGATCCGCCACTAGAACCATTAATATCGATATTTCCACCTTGAGGAATATTGATTCCAGATTCCCCTTCAATTGAAGTGACATTGAATTTAAATTGCTTAATTCCATCAAATGAAGAGACATTTTCAATATTGATTGGATTGCTGGTTGCCAAGATTCCCCTTTCAGAATTTATCATAAGCAAATCAACAGTTTCCCCAACAACACTCTCATTGAACTTCTCGACAGTGATTCCGCTGATATTGATAGCAGGAATCTCTATTTCCAAAGGGTTTGTAGAATTCTTAGCATTGACTAAAACTATAGTGTCTCCATTATCCACTAAGAACTTGATGTTTGAAATCTTGAATGAATCCACATCAAAACTGTTTTTATCAACAATGAATATTGGAGTTCCACCTGCAGATTTGATGCTTGTAGCATTGTTTCCAATTATTGTCAAATTCTTGTTGATGATTATATTTGAGATGTTTTCACAATTGCAATTGCTTAAATCGATGGCATCTCCATCTTCTGCATTGTCAATGATTCTTTGAAGTTTTTCTCCACTAATATTGGATATGATTGAATTTGTATTGAATTCCAAACTTTGGTTGTCTATTCTTAAACTAATTAGATTTTCCTTTGAGGATGAGCATAATAAGACACTGGCCATATTATTTTCCAATAAGCCAATGGTTTGATTTATTTCTCCATTATTGCTTGCAATCTTAAATTCCCTTTCAAATGGATAATAGTTAGCGTTTTCAATCAAGCTTCCATCATTATAATGGTTTAAGAGAACTTTAATGTCATAATAATTCAATTTCTTATCGAAATTGGCTATATTATAGTCATTTGCCAAATTGTCTTCAAGATTGTCCAATAGCTCTACAGATAAGTCTGCAACTACCCATCTGTTAATGGTGATCTTATCCAATTTTTGAGGATTGTTTGTTCCCCACCAATTGTCTTCCAAATAGATTCTTCCACCATTTGGATAGTAGACTGTTGTGTCCTTATAGATGGACATGCCCTTTTCGGTATCCTTGTTGTTGAATATGAATGAGTTTGAAATGTTTAAATCAACGTTTCTATCAAGAATCGCTCCCCCTCCACGAGTGCCAATTGCACTGTTGTTTACAAACTGGCTATTTGTGATGATGACATTTCCTACCCTTCCATCGGTTTTTCCGATGAGGTTGATTGCTCCGCCACCATAATTTGAGACTGTTCCTGTAGCTACGTTTTTTATGAAACTTACATTGTTCATAAGGAAATTGCCCTCACTGTTTTGCATAAAGATTGCTCCACCAGCCAATGCCTTGTTGTTTATGAATATGCTGTTTTCAATTGACTTGAATCCATCAACATACTGCATATAGATGGCTCCACCTCCGAAGGTGTTTCCTTTAGCTGTATTGTTTATGAATTCACATCCGGAAATGTTCAAGCTTGGAGGATAGGATAAGCTGGTATAATATCCGTCACAATAAATCACTCCACCGTTTCCTCCACTGTCTGTAGGAATGACCTGATTGTTTGAAAAGCTTGAATTAAATATGTTTAGCTTACCAACTGAGTAAATCACTCCACCATTTCCATTTTTCACAATGCATCCGGAAACATCAATGTTTTCCATTGTCAAATTGCCCATGTTTGTGAATGCTCCTCCAGAAGAGCCTGTATTGACACCATCAATTATTTTCAGGTTTCTTATAGTCAAATTGGAATTGTAAATGGAGAAGATTCCGCCTGTATATCCAACACCATCGAATATTGTCTTGTCGATTCCAGCACCTTCTATGGTAAGATATGTGTCATCCAAGTCAATTCCGAAAACAACATAGGATCCTTCGCCAACGGAAATCTTATGAGGCCCATTTTCAGCAGTTGCCAATTGAATAGCCCTTTCTATAGTATTTACTGGATTGTCTTGGGAACCGTCATTTTCATCATTTCCATCCTTGGAAAGGTATATTGCATCTGAACTCTCCTTAATCCAATCATCATTTGAACTTAAACCTGAATCATCCAAAAGCAATTCATCATCATTTGAACTTAAACCTGAATCATCCAAAAGCAATTCATCATTATTAGAGCTTGAATCTGGAACTTCATCAACGGAATTGGGTTCAGACAAGCTTTCATCACTAATCATTTCAGAACTTGATTGGGAATCGTCAATCATTTCCAAATCAGAACTGGAACTTAAACTCAAATCAGCGCCGCTCTCATCAACTACATCTGATGAATCAGCTGCACTGACTGAATTGAATCCTAACATTATCATGAAAAGAAGTGATAATAGGATTAAAAATTTCTTATCTAATTTCAAACTTACACCTCATTTTAAGAATTTAACAATTTATCATATCTAATTAAATTTTAAAATTCAAGCATCTTTCAGTACTAAAATTTTAAAATTCAATCTTGATCATTTAATTAACTTATCATACCCTCAAAATTACATATTAAAAAAAAATAATCATTTAATTAACTTATCATACCCTCAAAATTACATATTAAAAAAAAATAATCATTTAATTAACTTATCATACCCTCAAAATTACTTATTAAAAAAAATAAAATATAAGAATAGATAAAATAGCTTAAAAACTATTATCTATTCTTTTTCAATTGTTTATTTTATTTTGACTTTTCCTTTTTTAGTGATTTTCTTAAAGGTGTTGTCTCCTAAGAATTTTACAGTGAACTTGTAGGTTTTCCTCTTGGATAACTTGACTTTCACTTTTGCAATTCCTTTTTTGTTGGTTTTTGCAGTGTATTTCTTCTTATTGATAATGAAGACAAGCTTTTTACCTTTAATGGCTTTCTTGTTGGTAGCCTTAAGGGTAGCATACAAGTATTTGGTTTTCTTGCTTCTTTTGTATGTTTTCTTAGCTACAGTCAATTTGACCTTTTGTGGGTTGACTTTAACTTTAGCTACAACAAAGCTTCCATTGTATTTCTCATCACCGAGGAATGAAACTACAACTGGGTAAGTTCCTTTCTTAGCAAGGGCAATCTTAATGGTTGCAACACCTTTAGCATTGGTGGTGCGTTTGTAGATCTTGCCGTTGAAGGAAATCAATACTTGTTTTCCAGCTAAAACATTTCCTTTACTGTCTTTTAAGGTAATTGAGTAGTTCTTACCAGCTTTCTTACCGTTGATCTTGGTATTGACAGTAGTGGTTTTAATAGCTTTTGCTACAATGCTTGTAGCTATCTTTGGAGTTGTTCCTCCACTTGAGCCATTGGTATTGATGTTTCCGCCTTGCGGGATATTGATTCCATTTCCATCGTTCAATCCTGCTATTTCAAAGTCAAATGCTTTTGCACCTTCTGGCAAATTATTGTCCTTGATGTTTATTGGGTTGGAAGGAGCAAGGACTGCCCTTTCGGATTCAAGTTCGAATAATGTAATTGAAGATGGCACGACATTTTCATTTGCAGTGCTTACAGTGTTGTTTGTAAGCTCAATAGCTGGGTTTACAATGGACAAGTCATCAGTTCCGTTTGTAGCTGTAGCTTTTACAAGGACATCACCGTTGTTTGCAATGAATTCAACACCGCTGATGCTTACATTGCTTACATTGGATGCAATGTTGAATACAGGGTTTCCATCACCAGCAGTTGCAATTGATACATTGTCAGCAACAATAGCAATGTCTTTAGTGATGTTGATTCCTGAAATGTCTGCAAATTCCATATTGCTTAAGTTCAATACTCCACCAGCAGGGGTTTCATCAATTAGTTTTTGAAGATCTTCAGCGGTTTTAGGGGCTTCCTTGACAGTTATCCTTACAGTTGCACTTGAAGGATTATAATTAATGTCTCCAGCAAAGCTGATTTCTGCATTATAGGTTCCTAAAGGAACTGAGCTTAAGTCAATGCTTGCAATACCTGACTCATCAGTGATTCCAGTTAAGCTGATTTCATCATTTACCTTTACAGTGATTGTTTTTCCTGCTACAGGAGCACCTTCACTGGTCAATCCAACACTCAAGACACCTTCACCAAAGTTGACAGTGATTTCATCTTCAGCATCTAAAATGGTGTCCTTAGGAGTTACTGCATTGAATTCAATGCCTACCATTGCATCAGAAGATTTGACGCTGATGCTGTTTTGGCCTTCTGCTGCAGTGTAAGTGGATTGAGCCACTAAGCCAACGGTTTCTACAGCAGTCTTGTCTAGGCTGCCGGTTGCGGAAGCTAAGTCAACAGTTAATTCCTGTGCCAATTTGGTCTCAAGCTCTTTGATTTCACTAGTAGTGCTGTCAAGATAGTGGTTGAAGTCTATAGTGATAGGAACTTGAGCGCCTGTTTGGACATTGGAAGTGTCTGCTACAACATTCATGACAATCCAATTTGATACATCCACTTCAGCGCAATCCACTTCATCGTAGTAGTCGTCTTCGTAGGTGCCGGATCCTGTTAATGATTTAGGATTGTCATTGGTTCCCCACCAGTTGTATTGAGCATTTACGACATTGTCTTCACCATCGTTGAAGATGAGTTTGCCGGTAGTGTTGGTGAGTAAGATACAGTAGTTTACAGTTGCCTTGTTGCCGTTGTAGATTGCATCACCATCATAACTTGTTCCAGCAGAGTTGTTTGCAAACATGGAACTTGTGATTGTTGCATCTCCACGGAATCCTATGTAAATAGCTCCACCATCCCTGTATGCATTGTTGTTGATGAATACTGATTCGGTTACATCCAATTTGTTAGAAGCACGAATAGCTCCACCGTAGGATACAGTGTTAGTGTTGTTGATGAACTGGGAGCCTTTTACAGTGATGTTAGCATCAGAACTGCCTATTACAATACCTTGTCTTGCCTTGTTGTTATAGAATTTGGAATTTTCTATAATTAGGTTAGCTTTTCCGCTTGAGACATATACGATTCCATAATCGGAAGTGGATGCAGTAACTTCATTATCCTTGAATATAGTGTTGTTTATGATAATGGTTGCATCACCGGAAGTCTGGATTACATCTCCACCGTTATGGCCGGAAACCTCACTGTCCTTAATGGTCAAGTTGCCGTATGTGGTAATTAAATCTCCAGAACCAGGGTTGTTGATTATGGTTACATTGTCCAATACTGTTTCTTTTGCAAAGGAGTATACAGCTGCACCATATCCATGGTTTGCACCAGTGAGAACTAGATTGCTAAGTGAGAATTTAGCGACATCAGCACCATAGCTCATGTAGAAGAGTCTTCCTTGGCCTTCTCCATCGATTACGACATTTCCTTCACCGACAATAGCTAAATCTTTGCTTATTAAGTAATCGGTTCCTTTGTAGGTACCTTCCTTAATTAAGATTTGGCCAGATCCGGTTTCAGCAGTGGCAATTGCAATAGCTTTTGCAATGCTTGCTACAGGAGCTTCTTCAGAACCGTTGTTTCTGTCAGATCCATCAGGGGATACATAAACGATTCCAGTGTAAGGTTCAGGGATTTCTCCAACAAAGATGATGTCTTTACTTGCTTGAGCGCATGTTGCAGTTACTTTTGCATTGTAATCGCTTGCAGTGAATACTGCATTTCCACTTTCACCATTATTGATTGTTAGGGTTTCAGGGGTAACAGTACCGTTTTCTGCAGCAAATGTAACAGTGTATGCTTCTTTAGGAATTGCTCCACCAGTCAATTCTCCGATTTCACCAGCAGAGGTCATTACGTGATTGAAGTCAACAGTCAATTTCACTTCATCGCCTGGAATTACATCTGTAGCGTTTGCATCCACATTCATTATTACCCATTTCTCTATAGTAATGTTGGTACCGTTTACTACAGTTGTTGGGTCATTGGTTCCAAACCAGTTGTTGTTTGCAATTACAACACCTTGGGAATATGAACCGCCATAGCCAGTTCCAGTACGAGTTTCAATTGCATGTTCGTTTACTATAGAACAGTATGAAATTTCCACAGTAGCAATGTCTACATAAATAGCTGCTGCCTTTTCGGTTAAGCCAACATTGTTTTCTATAACTGAGTTGGTGATGGTTGCAGTTGCTACTGGCTGATTGCTTACACCTTGAACTGTAATGGCAGCGGATTGTTTTGATGCATTGTTGTCTGTGAAAATACAGTTATCGACAGTAGCTGTACAGTTATAAAGTACTAATGCACCAGGATAGTATTTTGCACCGTTATGGGTGAAATTGGAATTTTCAATAGTGATGGTGTTTGCCATCAAGTATCCTGCACCACCATTGTTACCGAAGTTATTTTCAAATGAGGTGTTGTTGATTACCAAATCAAGAGCATCCTCATAAGCGGAGTATGTAACAGCTAATGCTCCAGCCCAACCTGAAGCATTGTTGGTTGTGAAAACTGAATTGTTGATTACCAATTTACCATCGAGGTAAGTAGCGTAAACAGCACCACCTTGGCTGGTAGCTTCTAATTTTTCGAATACACAATTGTCAATAGTTAAATCAACAGTCAATAAGGCATTACGTGAACCTTCAACATCAATAGCTGCACCGTATTTAGCCTTATTGTTAGTGAATTTGATGTTTTCAATGACAACAGCTTGGCTTGTTTTAATGATGAAGATGCTTGAGGTTCCTAATCCTGTACCATCGATTACAACATTGCCTTCTCCAGTGATTGTAAGTGGAACTTCACTGTTTATTGTAATGTTGTTTTCGTTATAGCTTCCTTCCTTGATGATTACTTTGCCTGATCCTGCCTGTGCAAGTTCAACTGCTTTTGCAATGCTTGCTACAGGAGCGTCTTCAGAACCGTCGTTAGTGTCAGAACCGTCTTTGGATACATAGATAGGGCCTGTGTAAGGTTCAGCTACAATTACAGTTACAGGGACCTTATTGCTTGCATCAGTGTAGATGTTTACAATGTTTTCTCCACTGAATTCAGGTGTGAAGATGATTTTTCCAGCTAAATCAGTAGTGGTTATTGGGCTTTCGCCTATGGTACCGTTTGCTGATTCAGCGTAAACTGTTAACTCTTGCGGCAAGGTTCCAGACAAGTCACTTATGGTTCCTTCAGCGTTTTGAGTGTGCTTGAAGTCAACATTTAATTCTACTGCTTGACCAATAGCTCCTTCTGTAGAGGTAGGTTCAACATTCATGATAACCCAGTTTTCTAAAGTGAATCCACTTACTAAAGCGCTTGGGTCATTGCTTCCCCAGTAGTTGTTTTTAGCATCTACGGTTCCGCTTCCTGTTTTGACAAGGTATTTATCATCACTTGATTTAAGAAGAATGTTGTTGTTTAAGGTCAAGTCGCCGGTTGCATAGATTTCTGCAGTGTCTCCATCTTGAGAGTCACCGCCCATGAATACTGAATTGGTGATTGTTGCAGCTTTTGTTACATAGACAGCAGCACCGTCTCTGTATGATTTGCTGTTTTTGAAAGTGGACTTGTCAATAGTGAGTGCAACTTGAGAGTGTACAGCTCCACCATATCCAAAGTTGTTTCCATCCAATAATGCAGTGCAGTTTTCAAAGTTTGAACCTATGATGGTTAAGCTTCCAGTATCGCTAGCGCCAGAGTAAACTGCTCCTCTAACCGCTCCAATATTGGTGAACTTAGAGTTTTCAATTACTACGACAGCGTTTCCAGTGCTTTCGATTGCACCATTGCAGGAAGTGCTTGTGTTTGCTGCAATGTTTTCAAATGCAGTGTTGTTAATGATCAAGGTTCCGCCATTGTTGTAGATTAAAGCGCTTATAGGGCCATTGTTGGAAATCTTGGAATCCTTAATGGTCAATTTTCCTTTGCTTACAATAAGAGCAGATCCGCTCCATCCGTTTGCATAGGATTCAGTGATGTTTACGTTGTTAAATACAACATCAGCAGTGTAGTAGTTGTACAATACAGCGCCGTAGTTTTGGTTTGCTTTTGTGATTGCAAGATTGTTGAGTGCAAAGCTGGCTACACCTTCAGAAATGGTGAACATCTTTGCGGTTTCATTGTTTGCATCGATTATAACTTCACCGACACCGGTAATTGTCAAGTCTTTAGCGATTGTGAATCCTGTTTCAGTGTAGGTTCCAGCATTTATGAATATGTTGCCGGTTCCAGCATCACTTGAAGCTATTTCAATAGCCTTTGCAATAGTTGCTACAGGAGATTCCTCACTACCGTCGTTTTCATCATTTCCATCTTTGGAAACGTAAACGTCATGAGCAGGTATAGGCATGTTTACTACAATAGCTATAGGTGCAGTTGCAGAACCTGATGCGATGTTTACAGTGTCTTCGCCACCAGCTGCAGCAGTGTATGTAAAGCTAGCCTGATTGTTTTCAGTGATTGCTTCAGCCTTATCTAAAGTTCCACTGGTTGCAGCAGCAGTTACTTTAAGTTCAGGAATGCTGTTTTCAAGTTCGCTGACTGTAGTGCCGTCAGTGTAATGCTTGAAGTCTACAGTTATTGTTACTGTATCTCCAATTTCAATTCCTTCTTTGCTGGTAGGGTCTACATTCATGATAACCCAATTGTTTACATATGAAGATGGGTTGTCATTAGTTCCCCACCAGTCATAATTAGCAGTGATTAAAGATCCGCTAATTGGTGCAGCAGCACTGCCATCAGCATTGAAATTATCATAAATAGCGGAATATTCTACATTGGTAGTTCCTTTTTGAGCATAGAATACTCCTCTGGTAGATTTGCCAAGAGTATTGTTTGCAATGATGGAATTACTTATATTGATTGCAGAATTATCATTGGATGCCCAAATTAAATATTCCCCACCATTATTACCATTAGTAGAAGTATTAATATAGTTATTTGCAATAGTGGTGTTGACTATATTAAAATTAGCTCTGGATTCTATAATAGATCCAATAGGTCCAATGTTATCAGTTATTCTGGAATTGAATAAATTGATTCTTGCATAGTAATCATTTACATAGAAAATAGCTCTAAGGTAATAAGCTGTGCTTGTACCTGCGACGGTTCCATCCAAAGTACAACCAGACACTTCAATATTATCAAAGTTAAAAGTACCGGAATCATAAACATAAATGGAAGATGCACTGCTTGATGTAGCTCCGTAAATATTTTCAATTATTGTATTTGAAATGTTTACAGTACCTTTTGTATTAAGGTATAAAGCACCGTTTTTCGCTGTAATGTTTTTAATTACACAATCATTTATGGAACTTGTACCGTTTCCTAAGAATCTAACAGCAGCGGAAGTACCTGCAGTATTGTTTAAATCACAGATAGTGACTTTTTCAATATTCCAGCTAATGTCGTCTTCGTAAACATTTATACCATATGTCCCTGAAGCATGAAGGATTACACCATCTCTGCTTTCACCGATAAGGTTTACATTTTTAGCGGCAGGACTTTCAATTTTAGATATATCATATTCGCCATTTGAGACTAAAATAGTGAAATCAGTGCCTTCAGCTGCATTTACGATAGCCACTGCTTTTGCAATTGTTTTAACTGCAGTGGATTCACTTAATCCATCGTTTTCATCATTTCCGTCCGGTTTTACATAAATGACATTTCCACTAGGAGCAGATCCTCCGATTACAGTGATTGGAATGGTAGTTGATACGCTTGCTGCAGTTACAGTTATGGTGTCAGCACCTTCTGCAATACCAGTGTAGGTAACAATAGCCTTGTTGTCTTGGTATAGAATCTCATTAGCTAAACTGCCTTTGGTATCATCTGCATTAGTGAATTTTACAGGAACTTCTGCCATGGTGCCTGTCACGTCACCGGTAGTGGTTCCATCAGTGTATTTGCTGAAGTCTGCAGTTATTGTGATTGAATCGTCAGTAGCTACAGAATCTGCACTTGCACTAGCGGACATGATTACCCAATTTGATGCTGTCACATTGTCTAGGAATGGGCTTGGGTTGTCATTGGTACCGTAGAAGTTGTAGTTTGCAGTCACTTCTGCATTCTTGTTGTTACCGATTGCACATTGGCCTTCAGCTAAATCAAATGCACAGTTTTCTACAGTGGTAGGAGCTGCTGAAACCCAAATTGCATATGCTCCATTATTGTCATGGAATGCGTTTCCTGTTATGATGCTGTTTCCTTGAGCGGATGTTTGAGAAATGTAAATTAATCCTTTACAGTTTGAAGCAGTTAAATCATTATCTGCAAAACTGCAGTTAGACACTGTTAAAACACCTGCCTTATTCTCTATGATACCCATTGTGTTTCCACTGATATTATAGAATTTGCAATTTGAAACAAGGCCTGTTGCAGTGGCTGCATTTACATAAATGACTGCTCTTAAAAAGGAACCCTCTGGAATAGCGATGTCATGGAAAATGGAATTCTTAACATCCACTACAGAGTTACCTGAAATTGCCAAATATGGTGCAGCACTGGAGCTGGTACCAACAAGGCCATAGAATTCACAGCCATCTAATGTTGCTTTTGCATTATAAAACAATTTTATTGCGCCATTACCATTTCCAGGAACTGCATCAGTCAATTTACAGTTGTTCATTAACAATACTCCTTCACCGCCAATGTTTATAATTGGGTTGTTTTGCTTTGTAGGAGCAGTGAAAATCAAATTGTTTAATGTGAATGTTTTAGCATCATCTCCACTATAGGTAAATACATTTGCAGTTCCAGTTCTTGTGATTGTAGTGCCATCAGCACCATTAAAGGTAATTGATTTATCCAAAGTAATGGAACTGGACTGCTCATATGTACCCGCACCAATATTTATTGTAGAACCGTCACCAGCAAGTTCATATGCTTTGGCAATGGTTGCTACAGCGTTCTCTTCACTTAATCCATCATTAGAATCATCTCCTGTTTTTGAAACGTAAATGTTTGTTTCTCCTTCCTTCAAGGGAGCGGATCCTAAAGACTTATCATCGGAACTATCCATATCTGTTTGAATTGTTTCATCAATTGAATCAGATATAGAATCATCCGTTTCCATTGAGATAACTTCTTCCATAGCATTATCATCGATGATGGCGATATCATCTGATATCATATCATCGCTTGCTGCAGATACAGATGACACTGCCATTGCTGCAGCACATAATAACACTAATAAAATAAGAAAAGTTTTTTTCATTTTCAAAGTTTCACCTCATTTTGCTATAAGGAAAAAGCCAAGGAAAATAGGATTTTAGTTAAAAATATATGAATAAAAAGAATTTTAACATTTAAAAGATAAGAATCGATTAAACAAATTCCATTTTAAGAAACATATATTTAGGAAAAATAATATAAGTAACATCTCAATTTAGTTCGATAGTTTTAATAAATTTTAATTATATAGTTTTAGGGTAATTTATATAAATCCTAATTCCTTAGCATGCCTTATATAAAGCCTAATTGAAAAAATATCCAATGTACTTTATGTTTTATATATATATTATTATTAATATATAAAATTTTTTAAATTGTTTTTATAATTAATAAAATACATTTAATAAAATTGTATAAAAATAGCTAGAAAAATCTTAAAAATTGATTATTATAGATAGAAAAATAAAACAAAACGCTGAAAAAATCTAAAAAAAGAACAAATTGTAAAAAAAAGCTTTTATCAAACTTCTTTAAAGAGCAGCAAAAATGCTGCCCTTACATGATTTGATAACTAAAGTGATATGCATTCTAATTTGGATATTAGAAAATATCACAAGATATGATTTATAAAAACTCATTAAAGTACTTTATGATAATTTTTGATTGGCTAGTAAAAAAATAGAAAAGAATAAAGTATTTTATGATAATTTTTGATTGAATCGTAAAAAAAATAGAAAAAATTAAACTACTTTATGATAATTTTGATTAGCTCGTAAAAAAAATAGAAATCGTTAAAGTACTTTTTGATTGCCCCGCTAAAAAATAGAAAAGAATAAAACAAGCATGACATAATAATATTAATTAACTAAAATCAAAATTCAATTGGGGGTTAATATGAATTCAAGAGACATAATAATCATATGCGCTACTGTAATCATTCTTCTTGGGATTGGAATGTTCATCATGGCCAATCCATTTGGAAGCGGAGAGACTTCAATTCTCACTATGGAAAGCGACCAGAGCCTAAGTGAAGGGGACAGCTTGGTGCTAAAGCTTTCAGATGAGAACAAGACTGCTATTGCAGGTCAAAGAATTGAGATAAACCTTACTCATGCAAGCAATGGAGTCACTGAAAACTTCACTCTCAAGACAAATGATAATGGAGAGTGCAGACTGGAGGACCTGATTGCAGACAACTTTACATTAAGCGCCAAGTTCAATGGAAACAAGGATTACAAGCCGGCTACACTTAGCGGAACCATCTATGTGAAGAAGAAGTCAAATGCAAAGAGCCTATCATCAAGCAGTGGCAAATACAAAACAGACAATAAGGTGGATGATGTCATAGACGGCTGGGACCCATCAGAGCATGAGGTTTCAAGAGAGGACCTTGGTGATGGAACATATAGGATCACCTACGATGACGGATACTTTAGAATCGTGGATGAGGATGGAAACATTTTGACTTATGGGTACTGATAATTAATCAGTACTTACTCTTTTTCCTTAAAATTATTCCATTATTTTTTCCTTTAAATAACTTATTTTTACTATTGACAATCCAGTAACTTCTGAAATATCTTCCATAGACCTATCCCTTTCCAACATCCTTATAACTACTGAAACAATTCCCTCTTCCTGTCCTTGTTTTCTACCTAATTCCACTCCTTTATCCAGACCTATTAATTCACCTTGTTTAAGTCCCTTTTCTAAAAATTCTTCCTTAGCTTTTTCCTTAATAATCTCGAATGTCCCTGGCAATACAGATGACAAATAACTTGAACCCATCATAATCTCTCCAAAATTTTCTAATTCGTCTTTATCCTTTATGAATTTATTCCCTAAAATCAATAAAATTGACTTTACTTGATCTTTAACAAAGTCAGATTCGAATCTTGCCTTATTAGTCAAATCTCCAACCTTAAACAGCAGTTCTTTCTCAGTGAAATCTGATTTCATAAAAACAATTGAAATCAATGAAACAATATCTTCACCATTAAAGGTTTCTTTATTCCTTATTTTTGATTTTATACTATTTAAAGCTTTCAATCCGTCCCTATCCTTTAACGATATGATATAAATAGTAAACACGTCATTATGATGCCATTTTTCTTGTTTTAGACTTTTATCTTCAACTGTACTTATAATAAAGGTTTTTACTGGAAGCTTGAACTTTACAAATAAGGAGGATGCATAATCAAAGATTCTAATCTCATCCTCTTCGCTTAAGACAGTTGATTGGAATTCAACATTGATTATTTCATAATTTCTTGATAGGCCACAGTAATCCAATCTTCGATTCATGCAATTGGTGGCCATGAGCTCTGTAGGAAGCGGAACTATTATCTCCTCCTCAATTCCAATTCCCTTTAGAAAATCATGCATTGCAAAATCAATCAATATCTTAAAGGACTTGTCCTCATGCTGGCTTATTAACATTCAATACCTCTTTTATTGGTGAAATAAAATCTATAAAAAGAAGTATATAAGTTTTTTCTAAAAAATAAGAGCAATTTAATAGTTAAATAGAAAAATAACAAGTTTAATTAAATATTTATAAGAAATAATAAATTATAAACGAAATAGAAAATAATAACAAGATGAAATCCATGTAAAAATTGATAAAAAATATAAAAATAGCTAATTGCCATTATTACAATTGACAATTAATAAAAGTAACCAACCCCTACAATATTAGCTTAAAGGAACTAACATTTTCTAATCAAAGAAAATCATCCTTATTTTAAATTCACTGATTCAACCCCCTATATAACAATTTTTTAAATTAATGATCCAATAAAAAAGGAAGCTTCAATTAAACCCCTTTAAGATAATTGATTTCCAATTAATAGACCATTAATAATTATTATACGTTCCTAGAGAATCATTCGAATCTCATCTAAGGACAACTGTAACCAACCCTTTTATTTTAAACAATAGTATACTATTATTTACAATAGTGATTATGTAAAAAATAGTATATTAATCTTTTTATTTTAACTTAAAATGCTTATTAGAGTTAATAATTACTTTATTGACTTTATAAACTTTGGATAAGCCAATGATTAGCACATTAATTGTAATTTATGTTCTTAATATTTATAATTTAAAAAAAGACAAGAAATTAATTATAATTCATGATCATAACATTTATAATTTAAAAAAAACGTGTTTAATATACAGGAAAAACAAATTGGGGGATTTTGTTTTCCCTGCATATTTTTTTATAAAATGAGGAAAACTATGAAATAAAAAGATATTTGTACAATTGGATTCAATTGCACATACTATTATTATGCTCAGACTCCTTTATAAAGATTTTCGAGTGTAAGCACTTACTTGCATAGAAAATAAGCTATTTGAGGGCTTTAAAATTAGTTTGTAATTTATAGAATAATTTTGATAGATATATGATAGATATTAGATAGGTATTAGATAGATAATTAATAGAAATCTAATAGAAAATTAATAGATATTAAATATAAAATTGATAGATAAGTGATAGATATTTAATAGATATATTATAGATATTAGATAGGTATTAGATAGATAATTAATAGAAATCTAATAGAAAATTAATAGATATTAAATATAAAATTGATAGATAAGTGATAGATATTTAATAGATATATTATAGATATTAGATAGTAACTTTAGAAAAAAATAAAAAAAGAAAAAATTAAAAGATATGAAGGATTATTCTTCAGAACCCTCTATATAATCATTATAGAACTGAATCATTTCTAATTCCATATCCTCTAAAATTTCCTCATTTGCAATAAACTCTTGTTCTAAAAGTTCTAATCCTGTTTTTGCATATTCTTCAGAAATAGTAAAATACTTATCTAAATCTAAAATTACACCTAAAGAATCTTCTTCTTCAACTGCAATAGCTTTCATCAAATATCTAAGTTCTGAATTATCAATTACAGATTCTACAACACGACCTATAGATTTACCTTCTGGTTTTAATTCTGTCCTAAAACCTGCTTTTTTTCCATATGCAACAGCAATAGAAAATATATCAATATAATTTAAACCTTTAAACGGTCCATGATTCTTAATTAAATTTTCATAAATTTTTGCATCATCATTATCAAAATGAAGCCTTCTACCTTCCGGACCTGATTTTTCTTTAGCCATTTAAAACCACCTTAGATTCTTTTCCATTTTCAGAATTATCCCAGTTAATTGTATATTCTTTACCAATATTATCATAAAGAATATCTCTAAAATCACTAGTGTATTCAGTACCAGTTACTAATAAAATAATTTGTTTTCCTTCAACAAATTGAGGTAAAAATTTAGCAATATTCTGCCTCATATCTACATCTAAATTACCTAATGGAGTATCCATAACAATAGGTAAATCAAACCCAGAAATCCTATGTAATGCTGACATGAAACATAACCCTAAACATAATTTTTCACCGTCTGATAAGTCTCCTGGTTTTTCAATGTCCCCGGTTTTGTTTATTATAGATAATTCATAATTGCTATCCAATTTAATATCAACAAATTCATCTTCTTTCCATTGAATTTTAATGAATTTATCTTTTGTTAAATTTTGTATTTCATTTTGCATATTCTTTGTTAAAGTTTTATAAACATATTTGGAAGCCTCATCAGCATTTTCACAAAATTCAATTTTTTCACTGAGTATTCTAGATTTTTCAGAATCACTATCTTGTTTACGTCTCAATTGTTCATAATCAACTTTCTTATCCTGAGCCATTCTAATTTCGGCCTTATATGTACCAATATTTCTATTTTGTTTTCTAATTTCCGCTTCTAAATCATTTTTTATAGAATCTAAAACTTTGATATCTTCTATAGAAGTGTTTTCTAAAATCCCCTTAATTCTTAATCTTTCTGCACGTGCTTCCTCCAACTCTTCAGAAGTTTCATATATTTGACTATTTATTTCAATATCTTTTTCTTTAAATTTAGAAACTCTTCTTAAAATTACTTCTTGTACATGAGTTAATTCACTAGTAACTTTTTCTGACTCGTCAGTTAAAGGATCTGTTTCTTTTAATAGAAGTTCTATTGCTTTCCTATGCTTAGTATCTGTTGATAAATCAGCTCCGCATATACAGATTCCTTCATCTAACATATCTTGTAAAAAGCTTCTTTTATATTTTGAAGGTATGTAACCTTTTTGTCTAGAGTCTTCACCAAGCTCTAAAAATTTTTTAAATGAATTAAAAGACAATAGATAAGGATAATTTTCAAGAATCAATTTTCTTCGTTTAGCTACTAAACCTCCATATCCATCTGTACCATTTAATTTTTTTTCTAATTTCTTTATATTCTCTTTTAGTTCAATATCTCTTTTAACCGCTTTTTTAACAGCTCCAGAATCCATATTGAGTAATTTCTGCTCAATATCTTTAATCTCTAATTCAGCATCATCAATAATTCTATTAGATTCCTCTATTTTATTTTCATAGTTTTCAATTGTTTCTTTAGCTTGATTTATTTTTTCATTTATACTGCCAATTGCTGGTGCAATTTTCTTTTGATTGTGAGTATATTGTTCAATAACTTTTCCTAGATTCTTACTAACACTTTCGACTAAATTTAATTGTGAAAGTTGAAAAACAGAATCTCTAATATTCTGTTTACTATTATGTTGGAAATATTCTCCTAAACGTGCCCCATCAAAGAAAAAATATTCCTCAACTTTTTTAGGAATCATTCTTTGAACAGTATATTGATCATCAGGATAAATATTAAAATCATTACCGACTTGCTTAGTAACTGTAAAACTTTTCCCAGCTGGACTTTCTCTTAATTCACCATTATTTTTATAAAAAACTTTTTTTCTTTCAAAAGATACGGCTTTTTCATCCTCATCTAAAAAATCAATTCTTACACTGACTTCAATTTCGTCCCCATCTTCTGCAAGATTTGCAGATTTATTATTACATTGACTCATAGCTGTATATTGACCATAGGAATGAATCTCAGTACCATATAAACACCAAGTTAATGCATTAAGTAAAGTGGTTTTACCAGTCCCATTATTACCTTTAATAATAGTGAAATTTTGATTAGATTTTTTAGCAAAATCTATTTCAACATCTCTATACTGACGATAGTTTTTTATTGAAACTTTATCTAATATCATAAAATCACTCCACATACTTATCTACAATTTTATCATAGTCCTTAAAATAATTTCTTGAACCTTTTTTATCTCTAAGAAACTCCATTTCTAAACAACTATATAAAAAACTTTTAGTATTAGAATCAAAGTCACTTTCATCAATAAAATCTAAGATTTTTGTATTTATTCTATTTTTTGCCTTTGATTTTTTAGCCATTAAACCACCATATAATAATATTCTCTTAATAATTTTAAACATTCATGAGAATTACTTGCATTAGTTGCAAATTCTTTATATCTGTCAATTTCTTTTCTTAAAATTTTTTTACCCGCATCTGTGTTTTCTTCAGGAAATACTAAAATATCGTAAATGACAGCTATTTCTTTTCCTGGAGAATTTCTTAAAATACGCCCTCTTCTTTGAACATGTTCTCTAGGATTTGAAGTGCTAGACATAATAATAGCATTTTCAGCTGAAGGAACATCTACACCCTCATCTAAGCATTTAATAGCAACTAAAGCTTTATAAACACCATCAGAGAAATTTTTCAAAATAATTTCTCTTTCACTATATTTTTCCCCCTTTTTTTTACTAGCTCTTTTATGACTAGTAAACCTAGTCTGAGGGACTATTTTATTTTCTATTAAAATTTTTTGAACTTTATCTATTTGCTTATCAGAACAGAATACAATTAATTTATCCATCTCACTTTCATTCTTGGATTTGAAATCATCCAAAATAGTATTCAATGCATCATATTTAGCTTCTGCATTATTTACTATTCTTTGTCTTAAATTAGAATATAAACTTACTCTATCAAGATCTTCTTTTTTATTAGATCCGAAAGATTGGGCAATTTTCAAACTATATTCGTAATATTGCTCATATTCTTCATCATTCAGGTCAACAATGATAGGTTTATAAATATAAGGAGTTAAATAAGTTTTTCCTGTGTCGGGGTTAATTTCTCTTAATGCTCTTTCAATATCGAATGAAAAAACAACTCCTCCGAAATAATCATATAATAATTGTGTTCCTTCATCATCAAACCATCTCTTAGGTGTTGCACTTAAGCCTAAACGATAGTTGTAATTCTCAATAAGAGCTAATTGCTGTTTTTCAGATCCAATACCATGAACTTCATCAACTATTAATAGAGAATCAAGGTTAAATTTTTTTATTACAGAAATAAACTTATCAGAAGATAAAGACTTATGTGTTGTCATAACAACGACTTTATCAGTTATTCCCATGAATAAATTTTTCAATGCTCTCCTTAATTTAGATTGCCAGTCGGAATTCTTACCTGGCACTATCAAAATTTCTCCATTGTAAAACTTTTTTAAATCTTTAGCCCATTGGTCTACTAAATGAGATTGAGGGCATGCAATAACAGTAAACAATTTATCTTTAGAGTCAAGAAGCTTTTTAAAACAAGATAAGGCCGTATATGTTTTTCCTGTCCCTGTTGCCATTTCAAAAATTCCACAACAATCGTTTTCAAACCAAGAATCGATAGCATTGTTTTGATATTTTCTTAATTTAATACCTGGAATGATTTCATTCTTATCTAAAATAGCTAAATCATCTTTAGAAGGAGGGGCTAATTGAATTAATTTTTTCTTAATTGCAATAGGTAAATCAATTATATCCGTTTTAAGAGTGTTTCCATTCCAATATTTATAGAAATCATCATAATCTGATTCTACAAATTTTTTTTCACTTTCATCCCAAGAACGAAAAACTTTGAATTCTTCAATATTATTTACCCAACCAGAAGCAGTTTCATTATCGGACCCACTGAATGAAATAAGATTATCATCTTCATCCCTCAAAATACCAATTTTAGAATGAAATATTCCTTTCCTATCAATAGGAATTGCTATTTTAATTTCTAATAAATCATTAGCAAGCATCCATCCTAAAGCTTCCACATGATTTTTTATAAAAATATCCTCTAAATTATCTATATCATTGATAAAAGAGGTTTCTATAAATTTTTCAGGGTTTTTATGATATTCTTCAATAATTTCAATGTCATCTTCTGGAAGTATGGAACTACATAAAAGTTTCATTTTTCCATTATTTCTAATAAAATCTGCAATACCTTGAGCAGAAATAGCTAAAGAAGAAGATGAAAAAAAGCCAGACATTCTGAGATATTCTTCAGAATGAGATAAAACAGGAATATAAAAATCGTTAACTAAATCATCTTGATCAGAATCATATTTAAACTTTATATTTACATCCATTAACAAAAAAACACCCCCTACCCTATCAAAATTAAAAATAAGATCAAAATAATAGTTATATATTAATATTATTTACTAAAAAGTATTTAAATATTTATAAATTTTATTAAAAAAAGGTGAAAAAAAGAAAATAAAAATTTTATTGAGAAAGACCAAATTTTTTAGTATCTTTCTCAGAAAGTATGTTAATTACATTTAAATTATTCAAATGTTTTACTACTAGTAACTTTGCTAAAAATATATTACTAAAGCTTTCGGAAGAAACAAATTTTTTATTGTCTTTCAAAGTAACACGTACTAAATTTAAGGATTTCCTAAAAACAACATAATCTTTGAAATCGTCCCAATTAAAGTATAAATCTAAATTTTCTTCATTATTTGTTACAAAATGAGGAGCAAAAAGAATATTTAAATCATTGTTTAAAGAATCAAAGATATAATAATCTTTTTTAGTACCATATTTTTTTATTAATTCAACTAAAGATTCAAAATTCAAACTATAGATATCTCCCGAATTGTGTTTAACAATACCATATTCAACCAATTTTGAAAAAATAATGTTTTTCTTATGTTCAGGGTACTCATCATCCAGTAAATCTTTTTTAGAAATTCTTGCAACATGGGAAAATAAAGGTAATAATTGCATAATATAATCATAAACTAATTCCTTTTGAATGCAATCATTACACTTTTCATCTTCATCTTCTGTTAATTCTTTTCCACATTTGCGACATTTTTTAATTTTAGTTCCATTTTCTTTGCCCATTGCAATTACATCAGGATTATATCCTAATTCAGGAGATTTCTCCCCTTCTTCGAATAAATTTTTAAACTCTTGTTCAATTTCAAAATTTCCACATAATCTAAAATTGCTTGCTAAAGGCTCAATCATTTCATATTTTAATAACAAGTCCCAAGTATAATCAAAATCATCAAGGTCTAATTTGTTTTTCATATGTTCTTTATTGATTGATTTGACAAGAGTTTTTTCCTGAAATTTATAAAACATGCCTAAGGAATAAATTTTTTCCAAACATGTTTTACAAGCATTAGGATATTCATTAGATAATTCTTTTAGATTTTTGTTTAATCTTTTTGGTAATTTATTTCCACAAAAAGAACAATTATCATCATTTTTAGTTTTAATATTTTCATCCCCTTTACTTTTAACCTTTTCTTTCGAATTATTAAGTAAAACTGTCTGTTTATTATTATTGATGTCTTCACTCACATCAGTTTTCAAATCAAACAAAACCAAGTCTTCATCAAAAATAATTTTTGCATTTACCCTCTGCTTTGGATTAGAATCATGCAATTCTTTTAAATGATTGCTCAATTTATCACTTTTATAAAAAATTCTGGTTTGAACATCTAAAATAGCTGATGATGAAATATGATCAACAACAATATCATAAACACCAGAATATTCATTTAAAGGAATAAATCTAGAGGTAACATCCTTATTTATTCTCCATCCTTTACTTTTATAAGATAGGCCAACAGGTAAATCTGTATTTAAAAATTCAATAGGTTCTGAAGTTAGATATTTAGAAATAAAATTAGAATATGATTGCTTTTCATTAAGTTTAATTTCTAAAGCTACTTTAGAATTTGGTTCGGATTTATTCAACTTTTCCAAATGTTTTGAAAGAACATTGCTTCTATAAAACAAACGTGGATTAACCCTAAATATTGCTGGTGCAACTATCCCATCAATTTCAATATGGCAATTTCCTTCATATTTTTCAACTGGAATAATTTTTGAAATATCCCTTCTAGGCAATGCCCAACCTTTACTTTTATATGATTTTCCGACTTTGACTAGTGTAAATATGGATGTTTCCTGATCAGATTGTGGTGAATTTGAAGACTTAGACATGAATAAAAATTTGTAAAAAATAATATATAAAATATTTTATTATGGTTTACTATTCATTAAAAATTAATTAAAAGTTAGAAACTAATATTTCATTGATTTCTCCTCTTTTATCCCCTTTTGAATTAATATAACGCTTTGCAGAAACTCTATAAATATTAAAATCTGAATATAAATCATCGAAAAAGTTATCATTAGGGTCGACATTTTTTGGATCAGAATTACTTAGTAAAGCTTTAGCACCTTTATTTGAAATTCTTTTATAAAAATTAGACAGCTCTATTTGACTATCATCATTAAAATCTGACTTAGAATATCCTTCAAAACTGCTCGCATTAGTTAAAGGCCTATAAGGAGGATCTAAATAAACTAAAGAGTTTTCATCTATTAAATCTTCAGAATCTAAGTAATTAGCATTAACAATAGTAACGTTTTTTAGAGCTTTAGAAACATTTAAAATATTTTCTTTATCATTAATTAAAGGATTTTTATATCTTCCTGCTGGAACATTAAATTCTCCTTTACTATTTACTCTATACAAACCATTAAAACAAGTTTTATTTAAAAAAATAAACTTAGAAGCTCTTCTAACATGATTATAAGATCCTCTTTTATAATCAAAATCAATTAACTCTTTATTAAAATCATTTCTGATTTTATAATAATATTCTTTCCTTTCTTCTTCAGATTTTGAAATATAATAATCATAATAATATTTTAATCTATGAGATAATTTCTTAGGATAATTTTTTATTACATTATATGTTAAAATAAGTTCCTTGTTTATATCAGACAAATAAGCTTCTTTAATGTTATAATTAGTGGATAAATAAAAAAATACTGCTCCACCACCAACAAAAGGTTCAAAATATTTATCTATCTCTTTAGATTCCTTGATTTCACTAGGTAAATGATTTTCAATAGTTTCAAGCAATTGTGTTTTGCCTCCTGCCCATTTCAAAAATGGCTTAGGGTCTATTGGTTCATTTGGAAAAAGAGATACTTGCATGATAAAAATTCCTTTTTGATGATTAATTATAATTTAGTTTAGATTTTATAAATATTTATAGATAATTTATAAATTATTTAAAAAATCGTTTTTTGCCTTAATAGCTTCTTCTTCAGACTTAAATTTACCTAAATTAACATATTTTCCATTATTATCTTTTAAACTGACAATCCACAGCCCAGATTGTTTACTAAAATGAATTCCTTCACCAGAAGTATCTAATTTAGGTTTATGTTTTAAACCTCTTTTTTGATGTATAAACTCTTCTATAGATTTTTCTTTATCGTTTAGATATTTTCGTTTAGCTAAGTATGCCTCCTCTTCAGTATTAAAATATCCCAGTAATCTAGATCCTTTATAACCTTTTACTCTAGCTCCCCATTTACCTTTATTTTGACTAAAGAAAATTCCTTTATGCCTTGAACGAATTGGTTCCTCTACAAAATTTTTTTTCTCATAGATTCTATCTAATACATCCAATTCTTTTAAGTATCTGAGAGCTTGATTTTCTGCATCTTCTTTCTTTTTAAAATATCTAGTAACAATTAATTTTTTCTTGTTAAAAAGCTCTAACATCCATTTATCCATTTTAGCATTGAATAAAATATTTACATAATCCGAATATTTTTTTAAATCTATAGATTCACTTTCTTTTATGAGTTCTTCATCGTCTTCCTCATCAGAAAATATTTCTTCTAAGCTAAAATATTCATCTTCTTCATCAAAAATAGGTTTTTCTTTTTTAGATTGATTACTAAAGTAATCATCTAAAGTAGTTAATTTTGTTCTTTCCCCCTTCACCATAGTAATCACAGATTATAATATAAATTTTTAAAAATATAAATTTAATCTTCATTAGCAATAATAGTTGATATATAATCTCCTAAACGCTCTACAACACCTACAACAAGTGCATTTCCCATCATAAAGTACCTGCGTTTTTCTGTCATGGATTTATTTTCAATATTTGTCCAATCATCTGGGAACATTTGAATTCTTTCAGCTTCGATTGGTGTGATAAGCCTAAATTCTCCAGATTTAGCATCTTTAATCATATGAGTGCTTCTATTAATACTACTTTCACTTGTAAGCATTGTTCTAGCAGGCCTATCTAAATAATCAGGACAAGCAATAGCTCCTTCAGAATAATTATATAATTCACCATTAGGTTTCTTTCTTTGCAATTTTTTAGAGCCTTTGAGATATTTCATTTTTTCTAACCTTTCTCCTTTAAGAATATATTTCTCATCAACTTCTCCTTTTTCCATAATGTCTCCCAAAGTGGTTACATCATCACATTCAACTGGAGAAGTCTTAAAGGTGTAAATATTTCCTTTATGCATAAGACCAGAATTAAAGAAATGGAATTCAAAATCATCACTAATAGCTACAAGATCATCATAATCTTTCTTTTTGATTGAAGTTTCTCCAAATTCATCAATGGAAACTTCTTTTCCATCCAAATTCTTATCGGTATAATATTGAATTGGGAAATTCTTTGCAAAAATTCCTTCTTTATAAATTAAATTCTCATAATCTACCTTATCCATCTTTTTATAATAATTAGTAGACTCATGATAAGCAAAAATAAATACTCTTCTTCTCTTTTGTGGGAAACCGTATTCTGCTGCATTAATTACTCTCCACTCAACAGAATAGCCATTATCAAGAAGAGTTCTAAGCATTACACCGAAATCGCGACCTCTTTGAGTAGCTGGTGAACGTAATAACCTATCCACATTTTCAAGAAGAACAAATGGAGGTTGTTTTTCCTCTAAAACTTCCGCTATTTGCCACCAAAGCACTCCTTTTTTCCCTTCAATACCCTTACCCCCAGAAAGAGATCTAGCAACTGAATAATCCTGGCAAGGAAATCCTCCAACAAGAAGAGTGTGATTAGGAATAGTAGACTTATCCACAGTAGCAATATCCTCATTTACATGATTTTCAGATTCGCCGAATCTTTCAACATAACAATCAAATGCAGCTTGTGATTTAGTGGAAGGTTCCCATTGATTAGCCCAAACAAAGTCCCAATTATCCTCTTCGTGGACTTTTCCATCCTTTAGGCTTACATGATTGAATCCACAACGGAATCCACCAACACCTGCAAATAATTCTACTACTGTTTTATCCATAAAAATTCCTCTTATAATATTTTATAAATTTTGATTTATATATTTAATTTAATTTTCATATTTAAACAATCAATGGGAGCAAATGAAAACTAATAGTTTTATGTATAATTAACTATAAAACAAAATATAAGCAAAGGGGATAAAATAATGAAATTCAACACAATTGAGGAATTGCTTCACTACACAGAAGCGATTAAAGGTAGAACATTTAAGGAAATAGATTCAGAACACCTACTTGAAAACACCACAAATCTAAAAGGAAATAAAGGTGTCTTAGGCCAAGTTGTAGAAACCGGTTTCTATAAATATCCTATAAACACTGACCCTAGAGCTGATTTTGATAAAATAGGAGTTGAATTGAAAGTAACAGGTTATAAAAAGAACAAAAAAGGTGAAAAATCAGCTAAAGAAAGAGTTTCCCTAAGTAGAATTGACTTCAATAAAATAGTCAATGAAGAATATGAATACAGCAAATTAATCTATAAAAATAAAAAAATCCTATTCATTTGGTATTTCTATGAAAAAGGAAAGGATATTGGAGATTTCCTAATTACCGATTACCAATTATATGATATGGGCCAAGATGAAGAAACAATTAAAAATGACTTTTACATCATAAAACAAAAGGTAAAAGATGGCCGTGCTCATGAATTGTCTGAAAGTGATACATCATACCTTGGGGCTTGCACTAAAGCTAGAACATCTAAAGACAGAACAACTCAACCTAACTCTACTATACCTGCAAAGCCAAGAGCATATTCACTTAAAAATTCATACATGAGCGGTATCCTAAACAGTATAGGAACAACCATCAGCTTTGATACAAATGAATTTAAAACTGTTGAAGAGTATGTTTTAGCTAAATTACGGCCGTATATTGGAAAAAGCCAACTTGAGATTTTAGAGGAAATAACTGGACAAACATACAAGGAAAAAATACCAAAGAATCTCAATAAAATGATAACTGATAAAATCATTGGAAAAGATGATGAACTTGGAGAAAAAGACGATTTATTCAAGAAAACAAGTTTTATTATTAAAAATTCTCCAATTACTCCTAAAGGTACTTACAGAGAAAGAATGTCCTTTAGAAATCTTACTTTAAGTGAATTTGAAGACACTTGGGAAGATTCCTATTGGAAGCTCTTCTTCGATGAAACAACCATATTGAATATTCTATGGAAAGAGCCTAGAAGTGGATCTAAAAACGGGCAAAGGATATTGGAAGGAGTCCATAGGATTAGCTTCAATGATGATAATTTGGATTCTATGGAAATGGCTTATAATATGGTGAAGGAAGCTATTGAAAAAGAGGATGTGAGTTTGCTTCCTTATCCAAATTCATTTGAAAATCAAATATTGGAAATAGGGCCTAAAGGTCAGAAAAGTGATGATGCTTATAATACTTTCTTTAATAAGGATACAACTAAAACTTGCTTCTTTTTGAATAAGGAGATATTGTTAGAGAAGAAAAAAATAAAATAATAAATTTTTTTTAAGATTTATTTAAATTAATTACTTCAACCAATAAATTTATAGAGTCGGATAAATTATTAATTAAATTATTGGTTTTAATTTTAAAATTATCAGGATATTCTCGACCACTATGAGTTATAATATTTCTAAAACTATTAATCTCTCTTAAAGGATTTATAATATTATTTATTTTCTCAATATCAATATTTTGTTGTTTTAATAAACATTTTAAAGCATTTATGGAAGGTTTGCATTCTTTATTAATGATTAATCTATTTATTTCATCCTCTTTAAATCCTTCAATAAGGACTTGCTTTAAAAAATTAATCTCAGTTTCTATTTCTTGAATAGAATCTGTTTCAATGTAGGTTATTGTATTTAGATTCCTCCTTTCTTTTAATTTTGAAGACATTTCCCAAATATAAATCTCCTCATTATTTTTGATAATTGGAGGGAAATTATTTAAATTGTATTTTAAAAGTTCCAATTTAGTTGGTCCATAATCCCAACTACCTTGAAGATATCTCTCTCTAGTTAATTCACCTAAATCTTCATCAGAAGTTACATTATACCTTTTCCAATGTAACTGTTCTTTATAAGGTAAATTCGCTATATGCTTAATGAATACATGAACTAAGCCCGATTCAGTTAAATCATAATTTAATACCCAACATCCTCTACACCTTATTTTATTGCCATAAACTTCATATTTAGTTTTATTTTGTTTATAATTAACTAAAACCTCATTTTCAAAAAATATTGGTTGTAAAGGTGAAACATCAGTCTGATTAGGATTACATGAAACTATCTTTTTTTCAGAATTTTCATCTAAAATTTCAAAACTTTCATAATCCTGTATATTATGAAGCTGATTAATTAAGTTCTTAGAAGACCCATCGTTTCGGATAATCTGAAAACCTCTATAATATCCATTATTAACCTCATCACTGCTATATGTAATTAATTTGTAATAAGTCTCATTTTCAACATCCCTATATATGTTTTCTTCTTGTTCTCCCTTCCAAAAAAACTCATTTTCATCAATAAATTCAATATAAAACAAACGAATTAACATTGATTTTGATAAATATAAATAATACTTAAGATACTCTTCATCAAAAGTGCAAAATCTTCCTTTATCATTTTCAAGCCGAACTACTTCTTTAAAATCTCCAATATTATTTAATACTTCATAAACCCCTTTTTCCTTTTCATAAAGTTCTAATACCTGTTCAATTTTTTGATTTAATTCTATAATCTCATAATATTCCGGAATTTCTCTTAAAAATATTATTGGATCAGAATTTTTTAATATTTCGATAGATTTACTATTCATTGGAGGGCATATGAAATCTTGACCACCGGTGCTACATATTCCATATGAACAATAACCATCCATCATATTCCAATTAATTAATTCATCAATATCTTTTTTTGATAATTCTTTTTCTGGAACTAAAAAAGATTTAATAACAAGGTTTTTATAATTTACAGAAACAGGAATTTTATCCCTAGTGGATTTAGATAAATATTCTAGTAATTTTTCATCATTTAAATAAGATTCTCTTTTTTTAAAAGATATATAAGATAATTCATTAACAACATACTTCTTTTGCTTTTTTATATTCATATATTCTTCCTCTAATTATATATTTAAATTTCTTAAGACTTTTGAAGATTTTACTTATAGGAATTTAATATGGTATAATTAATAAAAATTAAATTCTATATTTATCCCTTTCAAAAATATCCCAATCATTTTTTATAAACAAACTTAATTCACCCATATTTCTCATTAAATGTTTAGTGTTTACAGGAGATGGGTTGAAAATACACATATCTACTAATTTATCAATGAGAATAAATATTTTCTTTTGCCAAACTGATTCATCATGGGTTTTATTATAATATTCTACTAAATTTTCTAACAGTTTCTGATTAATAAGTAACTTATTATCTTCAACACCTTCTAAAGTTTTTATCCCTTTCTTTTGACCATTTTTACAAGATTCATATATTTCCTCGATATCTTCTGAAGTATAATTAGTTCCACAAACTTCGTTTATAGCTTCCTTTAATTCATCTGGTTCAAAATTATCTAATTCAAAATCATATTCCCAAATATTAGTCCAACCTTTCAACATTTTATCATTTGAGGAACTTAAATATTCTTTTTTAAAATCATGAATTTCAGAACTATTAAAATTTTCAGACAAATCATTTATACTAAAAACCTTACCTTCAACTAATCTCTTTAAAATATCATTCTCATTATCACCGATGAAAAATGGGATAGCTTGCCATTTCTTCAAATTAAAATTTATTAAATGTTTATAGCTACTTACTATATTATCCAGATATTTTTGATTCACATCTTTAGTTTTAATATTTGTTCCATAAAAATTAGAAATTCCTCCAATATCGATGATTTCAATCCCTATATCTTGAGTATTATAACCAAAAAATTCGAAATACTTGGGAATCATTTCTCTTTCAATTTTTCCTTCAACAAAAAGTATTACCTTAGGATGATAGTCTAAATTTAATGAATTACATAAGTAAAATAATCTCTTTTTATTTAAATTAAATTCATAGTCTCCAGTAATTTCATTTGTGAAATTATCATTTCGGTAAGCCCTTATACTCCCATCTTTAACTTCTGAAGGAACAATATTCTTAATATCTTCCCAATACATATCTATTTCATCTACATCAAAAATTTCTCGTTCTAAATGATCTTCAATACATTTTTTAAGCATCATGGCCCATTGTAAATATTCAATACCTAATCTAGTATGGCCAATACAATCATCTTTTTTATCCCAGGATATGTTTTTCCAAAGTTGTATTGCAAAACGACTGCCTAATAAATCCTCTAATTTATAGCAAATATCAGCATAATATTCAAATAAATTATCTTCGGTTAGTCCAATGATACTTAAAACTTCATTCAAATCATATTTTTCTAACTTTTTATTATAAATTTTAATTTTTGAAAAGGGTTTAATATATCTCATATTGGATCTGCCATATGGGGAATAAATTTGAGTACCAATTAATAAATCAATAAAGGAGTGATTTAAATATTTAGAAAGATCTTCTTCAGAATTTTCATATTCTAATAAAAAAATTATATGATGAATTTGAAAATTAGAATAATAAGACTGTATTTTCCTTTTTCTAGTATTATTATAAAAAAATTTTGAATATTCAATGAAATTTTTTTCATCAGGTATATAAATACAATTTTCATCTAATAATTGTAAGAAATCATCATGGCAATTTTGGCTAAAATTTAAAGAAAGGAATATGCTATTAGAATTTCCTTTAAAATCTTTAACTCTGAAAATTGGAAAAACCCATCCTTTCTTCTCAAAATCTTCAAGTTTCTCTGCGGTTATTAAAACCCCCCTTTGATTACAAAAATCTAAAAAACTTTTCATATCTAACGGAGGATTTTCTATATAGAGTTCATTTTCAAAATAATATCTTAAAAAATTGATATTCATGTTCCACCTTCGTAAATATTCATACCTACATTCAATCAATATTTTTATAAAACTAAGAATTTTTATCGAGCAAATATTTTAATCATTTAATAAATTTCTTAATTTAACTTCATTAATAACATGCTCAGAAACTCCTTTATACCCTGGAAATAAATATTCTTCTGAATATCCATCTAAATATAATTCATTTAAAATTTCTGCTTTAAGTTCTTTAGGTATGATAAATTTATAAAAAACAGTATCTTTTGAAGATAAATTCTGAGGAACTGTAATAATCTTTCTATCAAATTTTTCTCCTTTGCTTCTGTACATTATGTCCTGTTTTAACTCATCAGATATAATTTGATCTAGTGGCATTTCATAATTATCAACATAATTCCCTAAAAATGTAAATAATCCCTTTTGAGCAGTTAAATTTGGATTAGTATTATATTCTGGTCTGTAAAGATTTAAGTTAATTATATATTTGTTATTTGTTAGTTTATTTTCAAATAATTTATAATTTAAAGCCCATAAAACACAGTCTTGTGAATCTGAATTGAATAAAACATCTTTTACTGCAAAATATAGCGAAACTTTATAATCATAAGACCAATCTAATGCTTTTGTAGGTAATCCATAATGTTGAGCTAAAGACATTATTTCTTGATAATCAAAAAACGATTTTTCCAAATCGGAATGTATTTGTGAAATAGGATGTATTAATTCTCGAGTCCAATTATTCGTGTTAACTTTTAAACCACATTTATCAGCATAGTTAAAAAATTTTTCTAGAATGTATAACTCTTTTTCATTTTGTAATTCATTTTTTGCAACAAAATAATCAGTATTCTCATCTAAAGTAGGGTTTCCATATTTGTCAACTTCTATATAGTATTTATTTTCAGATGAGTCTTCATAACATACTAAGTTTTTCTCCGCAACTTCTTCCTTATCGACTTCAATCCAAAATTTTTCGTTTGATTCAATAAATTCATCAATTTTTAATTGGTTTAGGTCATTTCTTCGGAGCGATGATGGGACTAACTCATATTTAACATCCGATAATCCTCTGAATATAAAATCTTCTCGAAGGTCTATTTTATTCTTCTCATGTTTTCCACAGATTATGTTTACAAGTTCATCATAGCTTTCAATTTTTATTTCATTTATTCCATCTTTTAACATGCCCTTACCCACTTTATCTTAAAATTAAACCAACAATTAGATTTTTATAGTTATTACTCATCATAAATTTAAAAAAAATTGAAGGATTTTTTTACCATGATAAATAATTTACATAATTTTCTTTATGATAATAATGAATCCTTAGAATATGATTAAGTAATTATTCATTATACATTCACAGAAATCCTATGTTTTTAGTTTAACTGATTAATTATAAACTAGTTTTAGTCTTGTTTCTTTATTTTTAAATTCTTTTTATTCACTTTCTTCATCTATTTTAGCTAGAATAATCCGTGAAATTCCCCTAATCAAATGAATATGTGTATTTGTAGTGGACCAATTATCAAAGAAGATATAACCCTCTCTACCATCCTTAAGATTAATTACCAAAGTCAAAGGAGACCAAAAGCTTTCATAAGTGGAAACCCCTGCAATGTCATTCCAAGGAATGCGAAGATCTGAGCAATCATCATTCCATCCTTGGATAACAAGTCCTTTTTGAGCAATACGGAAGATTGTTTTAAAGAAGTTATCATCTGGAGAAAATCCAAACTGCACCTTGATGCCAGAATAAGGATTGTATTTCTCCATTATAGCTAGTTCTTTTCCCTCATTGATTCTTGGCTCAAAAAGACCAGGATTAAATATATCTTTCATAAAATTCCTCTCTTTTAGTTAAATATTATTTAATTTTCAGGTACTGAGTAATTACCATCCTTCATCTTCTGGGGAAACGCCACAAGCCTTCTCATTGATTAACCTAGCAATGCCACGGCAATAATGGATTTGATTGTTTCCATTCCAGAAAAAAGGGAAATACAATTTAATTGTCTGATGTTTTAACAATGTAATTTTCAAAAGAAGTTCATTATTCTCTCTCACATAACTTGCTCCGAGAATATAATCCCAAGGAATACGAAGATCCGAACCATCATCACATCCTTGAAGAATAACAATGCCCTTCTCAGCTATCTTAAAATATGACTTAAATGAGACATGCTCATAATGCTGATTGACACCACTTGTAATTGCCAATCCCATCAGTCCAAATGCTCCTGTAGCAAAACCTCTGGCCGCAGGACTAAAAGACTCGGTAACCAATTGCATTTTAGGCAAAGTAACCTCGCATTTAACCCAATCATAAGGGTTATGGTCACGCATAATCTTATTTTCCTTATCAATATCAACATCCAAATAAAATAAACCCACAATATCATCCTCCTTTACAAAAGTGATTTATAAATATATTATATGGATAAATATTTAAAAAATTTTTGATATTCAATGCAAAAAATAAATAATATAAGAAAATAGTAAAAAGGATTTTTTCATTAATTTTTCTTTTCATTTCTCTTAAAATTGTTTGGGTTAGAAACTGTGGACATTTGAGTAATTTTTTCACTCTAATGCTACCTCATCTTTTAAAATCAATATCTTCATATTTTAAAGAGTGAAGTATCCTAAAAAATCTCTTTATCATTTCAAGTCACCCCAAAGTTTTATTATATTAATTTCTTATTAGTTTATTAATAACCTTATTATTTTTTCTTCCTGTGATTAATTCCATTAATTTTCCAGATTTATCTACATATTTATTTGCATCTTCACTAACACATATTCTACCTAAAAAAATATCAAATAAGTTAATATTCACGAAAATTTTACCTTTTTCATTAAACATTGAAACTTTATGAATATAATCACCATTAGATGATGGCTTTAATTCTTTTTTATAATGAATATTTTCAGTATTTAATTGTGATGTTTTTATAACTTTCCCAATGCATTCTTCTATTCTTTCAGTGTCATATTCTACTTGAATCATAGATTGATCAGATGACAAATATTTATTAAAATCCTCATCAGTTAGACTAATAATTTTTTTTAACATAATTGAAACATTGCCGTTAGAATAATCTGAGTCCAAATAGATATATGCAAATTCATAACTTATCTTAATAAATAACTTAACTAAAATTGATAAATCCATTTCCATTTTAAAAGGAACATAATCTCCATATTCTAATTTCTCTGTCTCTTTAAAATTTTGTTTAGAATCCTCACAATAATCAGGTATATTAGAACCCTGTTTTTTATTTAAACGATTTATCTTTTTATTTACAGTCCCCTCTATATATTTTTGTGATTCTGTTTTATCAAATTCAATAATAGTATTTTTACCATTTTCTACTACATTAGTGAGAGTATGCATATAAATTTGCCCATCATCCGTCATTTTAAATATAGTCTTTTTATCACCGAAAGGTTTAATATGTGGAGTAACATATTTGTTCGATTTATTTTTTATTAAATAATAAGATAAAATAAAAGTAATAATAGTATTTTTATTTAATTTATCTTCAAAATCGGCGCCTATTCTACTATTACATTCTTTACATACATTATCAATAACAAATTTACCTCCCAAGGACTCTGGAATGATATGTTCTCTAGAAAAGTTTTTTTCATTAATTTCATCATTACAAAATATACAATTCATAATTACTCCCTGATTTATTAGCTGTTTATCATTTAAAAAAAATAGGTTGTGAAATATCAACCCTTAATTTTTTTAGGATCTTTCTTTCTAGTATAAGTATTTGATTCTCTTATCTTTCCATCTCTTCCTTGAACTTTCACTTCAGTATTCCCATGTTTCTTGGCTTGTTCAATTGCCTTACTTCTAGCTTCTGCCTGGGTATCACTTACAGAGGAAGCTCTTTTAGAATTGGCTTTCTTATTAGCCCACTTTCCATCCTTTGTCTGAACGACATATCTTGTTACTTTCTTAGTCATGTTTCCACTTCAATAATTATTTAAAATTCACTCTTTTTCCAAAATCATTGTAATCTGATTCATACTGTCCATCATAATAATATTCTTCAAATGTCAATTTAGGCAAATTTACTCCATTATCCCACATCTGATTCCAAATATCACTAGCTTTTTCAGTGGGAATAAAACCATCATCAACAGAGATGCAAATCATATATGCAGACGTCAATAAAGCCATTTCATACTTATCCACGAAATATTTTATATCCCTAAAATTATTTGAAGCCAAAATGCCTTTCTTTGAAACAACAAATGCCATTGCTTCTGCTTCTCCATCCCCTAAAAGCTTACCCTCATTATGTTCATATTCTTTCTTAATATCCCTATAAATATCATAAGTATTAGAAAATGGATTAATATCTTCGATTTTAACAAAATTAGTGTCAATTAAAATCTCTAAATTCTTAATGATGGGTGATGATAGTGGTAGCGAAGTGAATTCTTCATAAACAGCATTTGGAATAGTAATCTCATCAAAAAGATGTTCTAAAATAGACCAATCGTTTATTTCCAAGAAAGAGGATAAACAATCCGTATCGTAAAATATTTGTTTAGTCAAAACCGTTATCCTCCTCTAAATTATAGACAAGATCTGCTCTAAAATTTTTTAAGAATATTTCATTCCTTAATCCCTTAGAAATTTCTTCCTTTTCATATAATTCTTCAGCTAAGGGAATTAAATTGCCTAAAACATAATGTTTTTTGGAATCTGGAGATTTTCTATATAATGTGGTATCAAATCCTAAATTAGCCGCACAACGAGATATTATCAATGATGAATAATAATCAAACTCATCCTCATCTATATATCTTTCATCACGCAATCTAGTTAACAAAGCTCTATGACTAATCTGAAAGAACTGTTCACATCTGACAATATCTCTCAATGTCCATTTGCCAATATCATGTCTAGAGTAATAATCTTCCAAAGCACATTTAGGCATTAAAAAATATGATGCAAACTCATTTGCTTTCCTTTCTATAGGATTTTTACTATTTATCATACAAATGGGTGAATCAGATGAATCATCAAACTTTAAATGATATAACTCATGGGCCAATGTAAAATTCTGTCTGCCCTTACTGTGGTTAGAATTAATTAAAATTACTGAATCATCCTCAGTTTCAGTGCAGCACCCACTGACATCTTCATCCATCTCTAACCAGAGCAATGTTAAATTCCCAATTTTTTCCAATACCAATGAAAAAATATCTATTGGAGCATAATTATCTATGCCCCATTCCCTTCTTAATTTTAAAGCTAATTGTTCCATGCGAACCTCTTATTTTAAATTATCATTATTCCTCTTTTCAATTTTGCGCAATAATTTTAAGTAATTAACTGTTTCATTTACTTTTGCTACAACTTCCAAATCAACTTTTCCATCGCGACGGAATGAAATATCATTTTTATTATATTCATTGCTCCTGCATAATATATAATCTTGAGAGCAATTATATAACAAACATAGCTTTTTTAGTAAGCCTAATTTGAATTTCCTTTCCCCTCTTTCTATTTTAGAAAGATTGCTCTGATCTATCCCCAAATAATCAGCTACTTGGGTTTGAGAATATCCATTTTCCTCCCTTAATCTTTTTATTCTATCACCAATTTCTTTCATTTTTTTCACCTAAAATAATTACTTAAAATATTGTCAATTATATTATGTCCTAGAAACTATATAAAATTTTCTGTTAAATTAGGTCAAAAATAAAAAAATATTTTAAAATTTCAAAATTAATATCTCTAAAATAATTTATTTATAAAAATATGAAAAAATATATTGTAAAAATAAAAAATTTATGATTTATAATATTAAAAAGTAATAAAAATAACTAATAATACTTTAAAATTATTTATTATCAATATTATAAATTTATAAACTAAAAAAAGCAAATATATAAAGATTTTATAATATTACAAAGATTTAATTAAATAATTTTTTTAGGTCATTAATTTTAGTTAATAATATTGAAATATTCGATTATGTGGATGAAGTTTAATAGTATAAAAAAATAGATAAGATATTTTAAATCTTCTTTTATAAACTCTTATCTAAACTTTTTTCATAACCTTCTTAACCAATTCCTCATCATTCAAAGGCTTAAGTTTACACAATAGCTTACCACATTCAATAAATTCATTCATATCCTTAATCAAATCCTCATCAAAGGGAATATTGTCCTTAGGATAAAACTTGGAAATAATGGTTGACTTCTCATAGCTTATGCTATAAGCAGTATCAGATTTCAAATCAATTGATTCAAGGAATTCGAATTCAGGGAAATGTTCCCTAATGCAATATTGATAAACATCCCTTTTTATCTTAAGGCTTTCATCTGAGTCTAGTCTACCTGAATATCTCATGGACAAATAGACTCCAGACATGTCTGCCTTAAATATGAACATGAACATCAATTCCAAATTACATCCATAATCTCCCCAAAAGAACAATTGTGGGCAATGTGCCAAATTACCAACACCTACTGTTGCAGAAGTTCCAGTACAAGGAACCTGTCCATCTATCAAATAGCTGAAATCAGCTAATAAATCCTCTTTAATAAAATAGGCAATTGGTGATGCAACAGTTCCATATTTTTCCCTTTGAGGAAGATAATCACGAAAGATCCTTTCAAAATCGTCCTTTAAAACAAAAGATTCTCTTTTAATCTCTTTTTTAGAGTCTTTTATAGACTCTTGAGAATTTAATAACAATGAACCACAGTTTTCACAAAAAGTTAAGTTTTCTGGATTTTCCTTTCCACATTTATTACATATCTTAGACATTTTTACACCCTTTTACAGTATTATACTTGAATATATCCTTAATATTATAAAGGTTTTATTAAAAATTTTTTAATAAAACACAATTTTTATACTAAATAAAAATAAACTAAAATCATGGAATCAGAAATTAAAATCTGCCCTCAATGCAACAGACTATACCAAGAAAAACAGGAATGCCCAAAGTGCAATATAGAACTGGAATCACTAGAATTATATGCACAAAAGCTAGACAAGTGCCTTGAGTATAGAAGAGGACTTCACATAGATTACATAGACCCATCATATGCTGAAGAACATAAGAAAGAGGGAATTAACAATTACTTCAAAGCTTACACGACCTTGCTTAGGGTAGACCCTCTAAACAGGGAGAAGTATCTTTATGGATTGGTAAAGGTCTATGACATATTCGATGGAGGGTATGACTATCTAAGCAAGCTTGACCATAGGGTCGTTTTAAAAATACTCGACCGCCTTTTGGAATACGATCCAGACAATGAAGACTACCTCTTCATAAAGCTCCGTTACCTATTCCACAAGGAAAGGGAATATAAGGAAGCATTGGAAATTGCCAATAGGCTACTCGAAATGGATAGCGAAAATGAGGACTACATTTTCTTCAAGGAAGCTGCATTGGAAGGGATAGGAGAGGAACCGGATGAGGAATACTTTAAGCTAATGTTTTAACTGTGGTGCAAAACTGATAGACCCCAATCAAAAGTACTACATAGATGGGCACTTTTTAAAAATGTTCAGAATAATCATATTTTTGTCAAACATTATATGAAAATTAAATAGATATATATAAATACATTCATAAACAAAGTCCATTTAATGAGTTAATGGTAAATCAATAAAAGTCATAATGGATTCTTTAAAATAAAGATTTCCTTTTAGGCATGATTTTTTTTTAGTCAAAAACAGGACAAAAATGGCTTTTTTAAAAAATTTCTGAGGTGAAAACATGGGTTTTTTAGATAAAATACTTGGAAAAGAAAAGAAGAGCCCTATAGATGAAATCTTAAGTGGCTCTCCAAACGACATCGTTAAAAACGTGACACAAGGAGACGATCTCTTAGGTCGTCTTATCGAAGCGGATAATGCCTTAAGCAACATTGGATGCCCTCATGACTATGCGGCAAGATTCAAAAAGGCAGTGGAAGACAATCAGGGAGGATTGGCTGCAGACATATTGATTCAATGGCCATCAAATGATGCAAACAAAAAATATGGATTGATAATATTTGACGGCACCCCACCTTCAAACGTAAGCTATGCTGAGCTTCAAAGCTGGTTAGCCACTGCAGATTCCATGACCCCATGCGACCCTTCTCTAAAGCCATGGTTTAGGGAAACTGCAATAATGATCATGAACTTTCATAAATAAAAACTTAAGAATTGCTTTATGAACTTGAAAAGGTAAAAACATGGGTTTATTCGACAAACTAAGAAAGAATAAGTGGGATGATGAAGACCCACAGCTAAGAATGGAAGGTATTGAAGAACTTCTAAACAGCAATAAAAAGGATGAGGAGAAACAGAAAATACTAACAGGAATTGCAAAAAATGATCCAGACAGTGACATTAGGATAATGGCTGTCCAAAATCTGAATGCACTAAGGGTAATGGAAGACATTATCTTGAATGATTCTGACTGGAAAGTCAGAATGGCTGGAGTTGAAAGATTAAAAAAAGATATAATTTACTTTAAAGAAACTTTTTCAGACCCAGAAGCTTATGCAGACCATTACGATATCAATGAGGAATATATAGATTTTCTAGAGGAAGTAGGAAAAAACGATTCAAACAGTGAAGTGAGGGATGCTGCAAATGCGATTGCAAATGATCCGAATTACAGCAAAAAGGCGTTGGATAAAATGCAAGAGGGCCTCCAAAAGGATGGTGTAGGGAAAATCAATTACACTGTCGTTGACGTTTCCAAGAACACTGAAAAAAAGATTGTCTTGACTCAAAATGATAATCTTGAGTATACATATGAAGCAAAATCCGTCAAGGAACTATTGGATTGCTGCTTTGGAGGTGACATAATCACAATCACCTATGAAAACTCCAGCGGAATCAACAATGAGAATCATATGATTGTAGATTACAATATCCTAGACAAGCAAGTTCCTGTTCCTAATAAAATACCTATAGATGGAACCAATTTTGACAGAATGATAACTTATGAGAACATAGACAGTCAAAACTTTACAAACGACAAGGTCTACAATCAGATGATGATAGCTCTTGTAAAGGCATGCGTCTACAGCAAGAACCGAATGTTTTCTGTCGAGCTTGGTGATGAGATAAGATTCACAGAAATGGATCTTGAAAGGATAAGCATTGAAGGAGGAGTTTCTGACCTATCCGAAGCTAGGTCAAATCTGACACCGGAGGAGATGATAAAGGATTTCAAATTCAAAGTCAATAGAATCGAATTCATATGCACAAAGGTGAATGAGCTCCCTAAGTCAGAAAACATGAGTCTCTATAGGTAATAAAATCACCACCAATCAAAAAAAAACAGCTTACATTTAATAAACAGGGATAATATATAAAAAGAAATGGAGGATAACATTATCAAGCTACCTGTAAAGACATTTTAAACAACCAAACATTGCATATGGAAATAGAAGATAAAAAATACGCTTTTAGAATTTTTAAAGCAAAAAATGCAATCATGGAATTTGGAGTATTCCTCCCTTATTCTTCCTTGAAGGATTCAGAAGGACCTATAGAAAGAAGCCTAAATGAGATGATTTATTCCAATATCATAGACTATGAAAGATTCTTTTCAGAAAATTTCTATTTTGCACCGGAATTTTTTATAGATGATGAGAAGTATACTTTAAAAATAGCAGGAGAAGGGCCAATAGCTTTAAAACTAGTAATGGATCTAACATGCTCTGAAATAAATAGCTCAAATAGGCCTATTGAGAAAAAGTTAAGAAATTTCATTATTAGCCTCTATAAATATAAAATGAAGATGGACCCTGATTTGAAAGATGAATTCGAGAAAGTTTTAGAAAAAGAGAAAGATAAAGAAATGAGAAAAGAAGAGAGGCTAAAGAAAGTTCAAGAAAAAGAAAAGAGAATGAATGAAATAGAAGATGAGTTTGATTTCTATAAGCCAAGGGACAAATCAAGATATAAAATCAGATGATTAAAAATTTTGATGCAAAAAATGACTACAGAAATGAAAATCTGCCCTCAATGTTACCAACTATATGTAGAAAAAGAAGAGTGTCCAGAGTGTTGGTTAGAACTGGATACAATAGAAAAATTTGCAACTGAAAGATAGACTTTTGGAACATCATTGAGGACTCCATACACTTTATGTAGACCATCATATGCAGAAATAGCAAAACCAATTATATAAAAGAGTACTATAAAATATACATGACCTTGCTTAAGGCAGATTATCAAAACAGGGAGAAATACATATATGGGTTGGCAAAGCCCTATGACCTATTTGACAAGGTACGTGACATACATATGAACTTGATCGAATCGCCATTAGGGAAATATTCAACCTTCTTTTGGAATTCAATCCAAAAAAGTTGGAATATCTTCGACTAAAGGTCATTTATCATACTTATGGCATGAATATGAAGATTCTGTGAAATATTATGAAAAGATATCGGAAAGGGGCATTGATGATGAAGAGATCAATGCATATGGTGAAAGTGCATTGGATGAACTAAGAAGATGATAAGGAAGCCAGCATATCTTCCAATTCCTTAATCAAATGTGAAATTTTCATACCTAATTCTCCAAAGAGATATTGTTTAATTCTATTAAGCATTTTATTTAAATATTTTAAAAAAAACAAGAATGAATTATTGCTTAAATCTAGAATTAACCATATATAACTATTTATAAACAAAATAAGGATTATATCAAAAACTATTTTTAACATTAATCATGAAAAAAATTAGACCAAATAAATAAACCATACAAATAAGTTTTCAATAAAAAAAAGAAAAATAGATTAAATAAATAATCTATTTTATTTTAATTTTAATCTTTTTGCTTAATTTCTTATAAGTGCTGTCTGTAGGCACTTTGATTGTTGCCTTGAAAGTTCCTCTTTTCTTCAAAATGAGTTTGAATGTTGCGACTCCTTTCTTGTTGGTTTTGGCAGTGTAGGTTTTTCCCTTAACTTTCAAGGTGATTTTTTTGCCCTTGATTGCCTTTCCTCTAGATGTCTTGAGAGTGACTTTAACATTCTTTTTGGCTTTAAGCTTGAATGTCTTTTTGGCAACAGACATTTTTATTTTCTGCTTGTTGACCTTAACCTTAGCGCTTGAAAAGCTGCCCTTGTACTTATCGTCACCTAAGAATGTTGCAAAGAGCTTATAGGTTCCAGCCTTTTTAATGTTCAATTGCACTTTTGCAATACCCTTGTCATCGGTTTTTACAGTGTAAACAAGATTGCCTATGATGACCTTGACGGATTTGTTCGCTAATGGGGATCCATCCTTATCCTTCAAGGTCAATTTGTAATAAGCCCCTTTCTTGCCATCGACCTTTGCATCGATTGCAGTGACGGTTTTAGCCGGGCAAGTGATTATGGAAGGAATCCTCTCATCTGTCCCATAGCTTGGATTATCATAAATTGAAGGAGCATTGAAGTCATCACCTTGTGACAATCCGCTTATTTCAAATTGGAAGGATTTGATGCCTTCATCCATCTTGTTTCCAGAAATGTCAATTGCATTTGTTGGAGCCAAATTGCTTCTTTCACTCTCGAGTTCAACTACAGTTATGGATTTGCCTACCACATCATCATTCTCTTTTTTGAAAGTGTTGTTGATGACCTTGATTTCAGCGTTGTCAATTGAGTCTTTATCGCTTGCATTGTCTGCAGTGACCTTAACGACAGTATCTCCATTTTTAACAAGGAAATTAACGTCAACGATTGCAAATCCGCTTGGGCCGTTTTCGGATTTTGCAGGAACATTGAAGATTGGAGTTCCGTCACCGGCAGAGGAAACTGTTGTGTCTTCGCTTCCCTTGATTGTCACATTCTTGGTGATGTTGACATTGGAAACGTTTTCATATGAATGATTGCCCAATTCAATTACTGCACCTTCCTCTGCATTGTCAATCAATGCCTGAAGATCGCTTGCAGTCTTGACTTCCCTCTTGACTGTGAAAGCCTTTATAACATCCTCAAAGATGTAGGTGTTTCCTGCCTCATCTGTGAATTCCTTGATTGAGATTATGTAGTCTCCATATTTCAATGCACTGCCTAAGTCAATGCTGAAGACCTTTTTGACAACTGCTGCGCTTCCATTGTTTTCATTCAAGGAATATGGCAATGCCAATTCCTGATTTGTGATTCCTGATTCGAAAGTGCCTGAAATCACAATGTCTTCACCGTTTTCATAGCTTTCCTTAACGTCAAAATCTGGAGCTTGAACTGCTATTTTAGTGTTTTCCACACTTATGACATTATCCACGATTTGATGGACATTGCAATCTGAGATTGCTTGATTGCCTGCAAATGAGGATTCGTTAACAGCCACTTTTCCGCTTGCAAAGATCGCTCCACCTTTATTGCTTGCAGAGTTGTCTTCAAAGCTTGACTTTTCGATTGTTGAGCTTCCAAGCTTGTTTGAAATTGCTCCACCATCACTTGCAGAGTTGTTTGCAAACTTGACATTGTCAATAGCGCTTGTCACTCCAGCACCTTGAAGGTATACCGCTCCACCTTGACCGTTAGCGGAGTTTTCAGTGAAATTGGAATCGTTGATTGACATTGCGCAAGATGTCAATTTGGCATGAATGGCTCCACCATCATTTCCAGAGTTCCTATTGAATCTGGAACCGCTTACGTTTATGACGTTAGCAAAATTGACAACATTTATGGCGCCTCCAGTTGAAGCGGCAGTGTTGTCATTGAAATCGGTATTTTCAACATTCAATTGCCCTGCATTCATATGGATTGCTCCACCACCGCCAGCAGTGCCGGATGATGTGGCCTCATTTGCCTCAAAAGTTGAATTCTTGACATTCAAGGTAGATGATCCTGCATTATGGTAGATTGCACCGCCAGACTTAGCGGAGTTATTGATGAATGTAGTGTTTTCAACTGTTAATGCACCGCTCATGACATGGATTGCACCACCTTGATTGCTGGAACTGTCCTTAATGACGGAATCCTTAAGAAGCAAGCTGGTAATGCCATTGGAAACAATGATTGCACCACCATTGTTGGATCTGCCGTTAGCCAAAGTCACATTGCTTATGACAACATCAGCTTTCCATACATCAAAGATCTTGGCGGCATTTTCACCGCTTATGACATGGCCCATACCGTTTATTGTTATGTTCTTGCTTACCAATATCCCATCCACATAGGCAGAGTCATGTTCGCTGTCGTATGCGAAATCATATGGAAGCTCCAATACACCTTCACTGCTGTCTATCAATGATTGCAAGTCAGTGAATGTTCCAGGTATGATGCTTGGTCCGGCTTCGACCACATTGAAAGTGATGTAATCTGAAAAGTAATAAGTGCCGTAATACACTTGAACGAATCTTAGGCTTATGTCTCCAGGAGTGTCGAATGTGTAAGGAACTCCTGTTTCGCTGCTTGCCTCGGAATATGTTCCTACAGGATTGTCAGTGTATCCTCCACCTTGAACTTGAACATAAATGTTGGCTGGTGTGTAACTGCTTTGTTCTGTACCTAACTTAAGGTATACCTCTTCCCCAACAGTGTATGTTTCCTTTTGTCCTCCTACAACAGATATTCCCATATCTCCTCTCAATACCTCTTCGTCATTGGATGAAGAGAGAATATCCGCAGATTCCTCTGCATTTGTATCTTCTTGAATCACTTCATCTGCTTGATTTAAATCTTGAGACGCAAGATCTGAAATGCCAATATCATCGTTAACCTGCATATCGGCATCCCCTTGATTTAAATCTTGAGATGCAAGACTTGAAATGCCAATATCATCGCTTACTTGCGTATCGGCATCTGTTGCTGAGACAGCACCTATAGACAATGTCAGTATAGTCAATATTAATGCTATCCCTAATTTTTTACTTATATTAATATTTCCACCTCTTAATTGCATTTTAGAAATTGGGCGCATATATGATTTTTCAATTCAAAAAGATATATGATCAAAACATGCATTGAGTTAAAAAAATTATATGCATACTATTATATTTTGGTATGACTAAATATAAATATTTGCAATTTCAATGAAAAAAAAAAGCAAGAAGTTCTAAATCCATAACATCTGCAACTTCGAAAAAAAGCAAGAGAATTTAAATCCAATAACATTTGAAACGGGAAAGAAAAGAAAGCAACAAGTTCTAAATCCAATAATTAATTGGAAGATGTTTATATATGGATGATGCATAATTATTATCAAGGAAATGAAATCTAATCAATGAAAGCATAACAGAAAAAACATAAGCACAGAAAAGAATAATCAATGAAAGAGAGGAGAGAAAATGACTTCAGAAATGAAAGTATGCCCTCAATGTTACCAATTATACATAGAAAAAGATGAGTGTCCAAAGTGTGGAGTAGAGCTTAAAACATTAGATGAGTTTGCACAAGAACTGGACAAGCAGCTAGAGCATAGAAGAGGACTTCACACACTTTACGTAGATCCATCATATGCTGAAACAGCTAAAAAAGAAACTATAATGACTTATTACAATGCATACATGACATTGCTGAAGGCAGACCACCTAAACAGGGAAAAATACCTCTATGGACTTGCAAAGACCTATGACATATTTGACAAGGGACATGACTATACATATGAGCTTGACTACACAACATTCATGAACATAATGGATAGGCTTTTGGAATTCAATCCCAAAAGGCAGGAATACCTAAGGCTTAAGGTCTATTACTCATACCACAATTACAGATATGAGGACGTTTTGAAATATGTGGATAGGATCCTTGAAGAGGAGGATGACTATGAATATGCTTTTTATAAAGAAGATTCCTTAAAGAAGATTGATAGAGGCCAATAATCACTGCATCACCATAATAAGCCATTTTTATTGAATAATTATAATTTTAGATTTTTATTATAATATCGTAAATTACGAAATGATTATAATATTACAAGTCCACCATAATATTGACACAAAATCGTAAAAAACGAAACCATTATAATATTTCAAATTAACCATAATATTGACATCAAATCGTAAAAAACGAAACCATTATAATATTACAAATTGATTATAATATTGACACGAAATCGTAAAAAACGAAACCATTATAATATTTCAAATTGATTATAATATTGACATCAAATCGTAAAAAACGAAACCATTATAATATTTCAAATTGATTATAATATTGACATCAAATCGTAAAAAACGAAACCATTATAATATTGACATCAAATTGAAAAATTAAAATCAAATCGTAAAAAACGAAACCATTATAATATTCTAAAAAAAGTGTAAATTACGAAACAAATATAATATTGACCTAATATCGTAAATAATGAAATGAAAGCAATATTACAACTTCACCATAATATTAACATGAAAATGTAAATAACGAAATGAATATAATATTTCAAATTGATTATAATATTGACCCAAAAATAAAAATTACGAAATAAAAGCAATATTGACATGAACCTATTAAAAAAAGTTTTAACTAAAAGAAAAAAAGAAAAAAAATAAAAAATATTTGAATCAGTCATCCACATTTACAATATTGCCAATCATGTCGGTTACTGTATTGTTCAAAGGATCAATGTCCCCTTCATCGGCTGGATAGAGATAAACAACAAACAAATCATCATCCTCATCCACATCTACAACATCATCGCAAAAATATAGAACTCCGTGGGATTTTCCTTGGGTGAGATTTATTGCATCTATATTGAAAATGCCGCTTGTGAAGTTTGCCATTGATTCGTTGTCAAATTTGTACCCTTCCCTTTCAAGGTTTGCCTTGAACTGGTCGGCGGTCATTGCATCATCTGGAACAGACAAGTCGATGGAATGATCATCATCCATTGCCAAACTGATAAAATGCTCAGTGCTGTTTACAATGGTGAAATTGTCTGGCACTGTAAATTTAAAATCCTCAATGATGGCTTCGTCAGCTGAAATGGCTGCAATGCTAGAAGCGACCATTAGAATCATTAAGCCTAGTAACAAGTGCTTGAATTTCATACAATCACCTAATTTAATATATTCAAAATCTAGACTATAAAATTTTTCTTAATCAAATTTAGACTGAACCTAGAAAAATGAAAAGAGAAAAGTAAAAAAAGAGAATAAGAATTAACTTATTCTAAAGAACTAACAACTTGATAAGCAGGATTGTCATCTGCAGCTGGAAGCTCTTCAGAGGTTGGTATTGCATTAGCAACTAAAACAGGAGTTCCTTTTCCATCATCACAAATGTACAAGTATCCTTGAATGTCCATGTAAGTGAAAGTGGATTGATTCACATCAAAGCTTCCTGATTGGAAAGTCTGTTCATCTGCAAATTCACATCCTTGGGAATCAAGAAGTGATTTGAAAATATCAAGATCCCCTGCATCTTCAAGAGCATAGACAATTACTGAATGATTATCATCCGCTTCCATGGCGAGCATATTGTCTGCCTTATCTGCAACTTGATATCCATCTGGAATGTCAAAAGTGTAATCGCTTAAGGAAGCATAGTCATCTGCAGCTGCAATAGCTGTCATGCTTCCTGCCAATATCAAAAGCATAACCCCTAAAAACAAATATTTAAATCTCTTTTCATCACCTAAACTAATTTTGATTATGTTCATTTTTTCACCTAAACAATTTTTGTCTAGGTTTTACGGTAAAATGAGCAAAAACGCTGTTATATATTGTCTGTTATGGAACTTATAAGTTCCAATGCTACCTTATCATCACCTGTTGGGAAATCATTTTTATCCAGGAATCCATGGGAAATGAAAATGCACTCATTTCCATTTTGACAAATGAACAAAATCCCTATGTAATCCTTATATGTGAATTCTAATTCGGTTATGCGATAAATTCCTCTTTGATAAACGGAATAGGTCTTATTGAATGTATAGCCTGAATCTTCATATACCTGCATGAGAACTTCAGGATCTGTATCCTCATCCAGAACAGTTATGACAAATGATTGGTTTCCATCACTATTTTCCATATATACATTGGAATCTGACATATTGATGATTTCAAAGTCTTCAGGTACTGTAAAAGCCTTATCCCCCACTATTCCAAAATCATCTGTATCTGCAGCTGCAATAGCTGTCATGCTTCCTGCCAATATCAAAATCATTACGCTTAAAAATATGTTTTTGAATCTCATATAATCAGTCCTTTTTTAAAGCTGGTATTAATGATAATATTTCTTTAGAAATCAGTATAAATAATTTATTTTTTTTTAAAGATTAATAAGACATTGCATAATGCTTTTATGCTCTTATATTAAGAACGATTGATTTTTGAAAAAAACGATAGATATTTAGTTAACTATTTATTAGGAATAGTAAACCACTTATTTAAACCAACAAAGCTTATATAAGATTAAAATCATAATATAAGCAATCAATCATCCTTTAATAAGCAATTGAAAAGAGATGATACAATGGGAATATATGAAACAATTACACTAAGAAGCCACAGATTCGATAAAATCATAGAACTATTGGAAAATGCATGCGAAAAGTCCGATGACTACAATGAAATTCAAGAATACTTTTCACTTATAAGGTGCATAGAGGAAGAAAGAAGCGCTAATCGCTCTAAAGCAAATAAGGATTTAGCAAATGAAATGGAAATGAATCTTTAGGTGCTGTCGATAGGATTCTGTGAAATTATTTTAATCTCATTATAATTTAATAATATCTTTAAAAAATTGTAAAAAAGTTGTAAATTACGATTTAACCATTAAATAATAATTAAAATCGTGATTAAAAGTATTTAAATAAGATAAAATCCAAAATAAATATAAATATTAGTTTATGGAGGATTTTAAATAATATGAATGAAGAAAAAAATACAGGAGATAAAGACAAGATAGAAGATAAGTATTTCAAGCAAAGCATTCCCGGATTGAATCGATTGTTGAATATACTTGGCATCCCTGGAGAAATTGTGTCAATTCTTCCAAATGAATATCAGAACTATAGAGATGAAACCAAAACAATGGATCTGGTATTTGACTTGAAATCAAAGGAAACCTTAAATCTCGAATTTAAATCAACTTATGTCAAAAAAGAGGATATAGAAAAATCCTTAGATTATGCAACATATCTTAGAATAAAATACAAACAGAAAACAAACAGCTACTTCATCAGCACAGTGCAGAAGAAAGACAGCGAATACGAAGATGAGTGGCATAATGATAACAGGTATAAGATTCCATTAAAGACCTTTAAGGAATTCAATGGAGAGGAGCATCTGGAAAACTTAAAAGATCTATTGGAAAAGAATGAAATAGATGATGAAACCGAGGAACTTAATGATCTATTGCTGATTCCATTTATGGAATCGGACAAATCACCTAAGGAATTGATTGTTGAATGCATTACATTAGCAAATCAGATAAGAACTGTAAATAGAGACAAATTAAATGACATTAAAAATTTATTGTTGTTTCTAGCTACCAAATATACAGATACAGATGAGGAATTTGATGAAATAGAGAGGTTGGTGAAAATGGAAGGCGGAATGATACAAAACACAATAAAACACTTCATAAGAATAGGAAAACAAGAAGGAATAGACCTAGAAAAACAAAAAGGAGAAAGAAAAATAAAAATAATAGAAAGGGAACTGAAAGAAAAAGGAATTGAACCTAAAGCAATAGAAAACGCAATCAAAAAAGCAGAAAACGAAACACAAAAATTATAAAATGGCCTGGTGAAAATGGAAGGCGGAATGATGTATAATAGAGTAAAACATGATGGAGATGCTAAAAAAAGTAGATAATATGATTAAAATAACAATAAAATGATTGAGATTTGAAGACTTGTACAAGAAATTAATTTTTAGGAGATTGCATTATTTTAATCATATCGTGTTTGCGTGTGTGTTATGATTTGTGTTTTAAAGAGCGATAAAACTATGTCTTTAGCAATGAAATTGCATTTAAGGAGGGATAGTTTTTAAAAAAAGAAATTTTAGAAATGATTAAAATCTCTTCTTTAGAAAAAAATAACGATTGTTATATTTCTCTTATTATAATATAACTATTGTTATATTTAAACTTTTCGAAAAATGAGGATCTTGAAAAAATGTAAAAAAAATATAAAAAACAGTAAAAAACAAAAGACTTATCACTAACAGTAATGATAAGAATTTTGGTCCAGGTTTTGCGCTCCGAAGGAGCGGAAAAGCTGGTCTTATAATTCGCTGATAGCTAATTCGATGTCTTCAGCTTTAACGGTTTTACGTTTTGCTAATTCTGCGAATTTGATAGCTTTTTTAGCAACTTTAGCTGCTTCAGCTTCAACGTATTCATTTAATGCTTTTTTAGCATCTTCGCTTACTCTTTCAGCACCAGCTTCTTTAATGATTCTTCCGATAGGAGCTACAGGTATTGCCATAAATATCATTCTCCATAATTTTTTTTATTACAAAAATACATACTTATTACTAATGCAATATTTTTTAAATATATTAGTGAAAGATTGTTTATAACTATTATTTTTAAAAAATACTAGCTAAACAAGCTTTTTTTCATAAGTACTATATTATCTTATAACTTACTAGTATATAAAGGTTTCTAAAAAAAAGCCAATATAACGGCCTTATTTTGCCAAATAGGATATATTAGAATATAGAATTTGAATTAAGTAATTGTAATGATTTATAATTAAAAAACATAAACTATATATAGTACAAATAAAATTTTAACTATTTATATAGCATATAAAAAATTTGTTCTTAAAAAACGAAACTAAACAAAAGTCAAATTTATTTTTTTAATGGATTACAAACTATGAAAAAATATTAAAATTATTCAAAATTCAAATACATTGAAAAAATTCAATAAATTGATTAACATTATATAGAAATAAAACTAAAATAATTGTAGATAAACAATATCAATGGCTTAAACAACAAGCCAACATTTAGAAAAAAATATCAATGGCTTTAACAATCAGCCAAGATTTAGAAAAAAAATATCAACGGCTTTAGAATAAGCTAGTCTTTAATAAAACAATACCGGATGAAATCATGAAACTTAAAATAGCAGTGCCGTCAAAGGGCAGAATCAGTGATCCTGCAGTGAACATATTGGAAAAGGCAGGACTTGGCCTAAAGGACAGCACAAACAGGAAATTATTCTCACAGACTTACAATGAAGATATAGACGTGATGTTTGCACGTGCTGCAGACATACCTGAATTCGTGGATGAGGGAATCTGTGACATGGGAATCACAGGATACGATCTCATAGAGGAAAACGATGCAGATGTTGAAATTCTTTTGGATTTGAACTTCGGCCAAACCAAGCTTGTCTTGGCCTCTCCTGATGACAGTGAAATCGAAGATAAAAGTGACCTTAAGGACGGAATGACAATAGCTACAGAATTTCCAAACCTTACAAGAAAATACCTAGAGGAAAACGGTCTCAAGATAAAAATCGTAAGGCTTACAGGATCAACTGAAATAGCTCCATTCATTGGAATAGCTGATGCAATAACAGACCTTACAAGTACAGGGACCACTCTCAACATGAACCATTTGAAGGTAGTTGACACAATACTTGAAAGCTCAATCAAGTTAATTGCAAACAATTATTCCTACAAGGAAAAGAAGAACCTTGTTGAAGCAGTAAGCACCTCAATTCAAGGTGTGCTTGAAGCCGGCAGAAAGAAATTGCTTATGATGAATGTGGCTAAAAAGGACCTATGCGAAGTTCAGAAGGTCATGCCTGCAATGAGCGGACCAACCGTATCTGAAGTCTTGTCAAAAGAGGAAACAATGGCAGTTCAGGCAGTGGTTGGAGAGGATGAAGTTTTCGAGCTTGTAAATAAGCTTAGAAATGCAGGAGCACGTGACATTTTAGTCGTTCCAATAGAAAGAATCATTCAATAATTCAAATTTTTATTATTAATAAAAGTGAAATTAACCAAGAATTATTGACAAACAGTGAAATCATTCAATAATCCAAGATTTGCTACAATAAGGATAAATTAAAAAATAATCATTTTAGTGATTAAATGAAATTCCTAAGATTCAAGAACAAGGCAGATAGCCTAAATGAGGATAGAGAAATCAAATCAGCTTTCCTTGATGATGAAGGCAAGGTCATCGAACTTGAAGGAAACATTCTAGACTACTTCAATAAGGATGTCAAATTCATTTTAGACAATATGGTGTCTTCACACAGCTTAGATGACATTGAAATACTATCACCAACTGAACCCTCTAAAATAGTCTGCATTGGACTCAATTACAAGGATCATGCAAAGGAATTGAATCTGGAGCTTCCCAAAAGCCCTGTAATATTCATCAAGCCATCCACTACAGTGAATAGAACAGACAATATCATCATCTATCCGAAAGTCTCCAAGCAAATAGATTATGAAGGAGAACTTGCTGTTGTGATAGGAAAGAAAACAAAACAAGTAAGCAAAGAAGAGGCAGATGATTACATATTCGGGTACACAATAATAAATGACGTGACAGCAAGAGACTTCACCCTTGGGGATGGCCAATGGACAAGAGGAAAAAGCTGTGACGGATTCGCTCCAATAGGGCCATATATTGAAACAGACCTTGACCCATTGAATCAAAACATCATTACAAAAGTGAATGGAGAAATCAAGCAAAACTCAAACACTTCACAAATGATCTTCTCTCCACAGGAAATCATATCCTATGTAAGCGAGACCATGACATTGAATCCGGGAGATGTGATAGCTACAGGAACTCCTCCTGGAGTTGGCCCAATGGATGCAGATTCAATCGTTGAAGTGACAATAGAGAATATAGGAACATTAAAGAATTACCTGATAAAGGAATAGATAAATTATTATAATATTAATAAAAAAATTATAATTGAAAGTTCTATATAAAAGAGGTGAAAAAATGATATTTGAACTGTTAATTATTGCAATCATCTTGATGATCATCTTCGGTATCCTTAAATGGATGGTGAAAATCAGCTTTAGAATATTCTCTATAGGAGTTGTCTTGTTCATCATTCTCATATTGTTAGGATTGCTGTTATAAAACCAATAAATACATGAATGCAACTCATTTCTTCTATTGTCTGGAAGGAAATGATTTATAAAACCAATAAATACGAATGCGGACTTGTATTTCAAGTGTAAAAATCTAAGGAGTGTAATACTATATTTGGCCATGAAAACCTTATTTCATTAAAGGATTTTAAAAAGGATGAAATTGAATTCATCCTAGAGGAAGCAAGCAAGCTTGAAGATGTTGCTAAATCAAAAAAGCTATCTAGAGAGCTTGAAGGAAAAATATTAGGACTCTTGTTCTACGAACCTTCAACAAGAACAAGGCTTTCCTTTGAAACCTCCATGAAAAGGCTTGGAGGTGAATGCATTGAGCTTGGAGACGCTTCAAACAGCTCAGTGGCTAAAGGGGAGAGCATTGCAGATACAGCAAAGATGTTTGAATCATACTGTGATGCAATTGTAATAAGACATGACCTTGAAGGAGTCTCACGTTTTCTCTCAGATATTGTGGATGTTCCAATCATCAATGCAGGAGACGGTGCAGGCCAACACCCAACCCAGACATTGCTGGACCTTTACACAATCAAAAAGCACTTCGGAAAGATAGACGGATTGAACATAGCCCTTCTTGGAGACTTGAAATACGGCCGTACCGTACATTCACTCTCATACGCTTTAGGAATGTATGATGTTGAGATGACATTTGTCTCACCTCATCAGCTTAAGATGCCTAAGGAAACATTGCATGACCTTGAAGAGAACAACATCAAGTTCAAGGAAACCGATAGCCTTAAGGATGTCATTGATGATGTTGATGTGCTATACGTAACAAGGATCCAAAAGGAAAGATTCCCTGATGAAGAGGAATACGAACAGATCAAGGGAGCTTACCTGATCAATAAGGAATTGCTTGAAGGAAAGAACCTTATCGTCATGCACCCGCTTCCAAGAATAGACGAGATTGCATATGATGTTGACGATACTAAGTACAACAAGTACTTTGAACAGGCTGCAAATGCAATTCCAGTAAGAATGGCTATCTTAAGAAACTTGATTACTCATAGGTATGAGTAATTAGCTTTTACTTTTTTTTATTTAAGTTATTCAATAATTGAACTATTTCATTATACGTCCTTTCACATTTATCGGCGTTAAACAAATAAAAACATCTGAAAATTTATCCCAGTTAAAGGTCATTTTATCATACATCCAATAAAAGTAAACGTTTAACTTTACAATCAGATATTTCTAAATCATCGATTTCCCTTTCCAAATCATATAACTTATTTTTATTATATTCATAGTCCTTTATATCAGCATTTATTAGTAACATCAAATCCTCAATAGCTGCTATCTCTGGATCTGGAGCATATAACAAGGAATAGGAATAATTTGGAAAATAAAATTTGAGTAAAGGATAGACTTTCTCAATTAACTCTAATAATCCAGTATTTGAACGGATAAAATCAATAATCTCTTTTTGGTTTATCAATTTAAAATTATTTAAAATGCAATCTCTTTTATTTTCTTCAATTAACATACTATCACTTGAATATCAAATCATATATCAACTAAAAGCAATGGTTTAACATTACAATTAGAAACTTTCAATTTCTCTATTTCATTTTCCAATTCTTTTAATCTCAAACAATCCTCATCATAAACCTTTTCATCCCCATTAATAAAGAGCATGATATGTTCTAGATTTACAATTTCAGGATCTATTGAATATAATAAACAATTAGAATACTTTGGAAAATATTTCCTCACTAAAGGATATGACTTTTCAATCAATTCCAATAAGCCCTTATGGTCATTGATAAAGTCAATGATCTCATCACGATTTACTAACTTAAAATTATCCAATACACACCCCTCATTATCTTTATGAATTAACAAAATATCACCTTATTTAAAAATTAATTAAAAATCTTTATTTCTTAAATAATAGTATAAAAAAGGTTATATTTAAAGGTAACTAAATTAAAAAGTCTTTTTTGCGAAATTAAATCAATTTATAATGATATAGTAAAATTAGAGTAATTTTAACAGATATAGTTTTATATAGTAAACCATAGTAAAAATAAAAAATTATAATGAAAATAAAAAAAGAAAGAATTTCAACTAAAAAGAATTATAATGAAAATAAAAAAAAGAAAGATTTTCTACTAAATGAAAATAAAAAAGAAAAAGTAAATTTTAATCCAGATTCTACGAACTGATTTCGTGAAACTGGATTATTCATTGCTCTTCAAGGATTCAACCATATTTACCTTCTTGATCTTTCTTGAAAATGCCAAGTTGACAAGAACAGACAAACCAAAGGTTATGATGAAACTGGCTATGAAGTTCCATAAGTAGATGTTGATTGGGAAGAAATACTCATCGCCGGTAGAACTCATCATGATGTCCATCAAAATATAAGCTCCTGGAATAGCTAGAATGAATCCTATTGTTGAGAACCATAGGTTTTGAGTAAGCAAAAGCCTTCTCAAGCTTTTGGAATTGAAACCAAGAACCTTCAAGGTAGCAAGCTCCCTTTGAATCTCAGTGAATGACAAAAGCCCTAGATTATACAGCACCACAACTGCCAATACAACTGCAAATCCTATGAGGACACTGACCATCAAGTCCAACGCCTCAGTCATTATGCTCCATCCCTTCCTGATGTCTTCACTGGTTGTAATGCTGCTGACTCCAGTGTAGTTCTTTTTGACATTCTCTTTAGTCAATACAACATTTGTGCTGTAGTTGTAATCATCCCCTCCAATCTCATCAAAGACTTCAGGAGACATTATCAATCCTTGTCCGAATGGAATGGAATAGGTCTCTGTAATCTCAGAGTCAATCCATTTAGGGTTTCCTGCAACATGCCATCTCACCTTATCTCCAACCTTCAATCCCAAGACTTCAGCCATCTTGTCTGAAATGGCTATTCCATCAGGATCAAGGTGTATATAGTTTCTATTGGCATCTGTAACCTTGTAATAGTCAGAATCGTTCATTACCGTAAGTGTTCCAGTCTTCTTGATTCCCTTATACTTCAACTCAATGGCCTCTTCCCTGATTCCTTCGCCACCTGTCTCATCCAAGATATGGTCCAACTGTGAATCGGTGATGTTTTCCTCCAATATAAGCTTGGAATTGAAGTTATAGATCTGGTCGTACTGCCAATCCTCAACGTCATTGATTGAATCCGCCATTCCAAAAGCGGACATGACCAAAAGGGTACATGCAAACACACCGAAGACACTCATGATTGCTCTGGTCTTGTTCCTTTTTGCATCCCTATAGTTCCATCTTTCATTGAAACTGAATCTTTTCCATATCCTGGTTCTTTCAATAAGGCCTGAACTTACAAGCTTTGGAGCCTTTGGCCTGATTGTTTCTGCAGGATTCTCATCACTGATGCCCTTCACTGAAATGTAGCTGATCAATACTGAAGAGACTACCATAAGTCCTGCAACAGCAAAGAAGCTGATGTCCCATGAAGGTCCCCAGCGAGGAAGGGAATAGGTTGAAGACATTGTTGGATAGAATAGATACGGTATGGTCAAAGGCCCTATTACAAGCCCAATAGCTGAACCTGTCAGGGACAATACGAATCCGTAAGATAGATAGTGAAGAATTATTGACCTGTTGCTGTAGCCCATAGCCTTTAGGGTTCCTATCTGCATCCTTTGGGCTGAAATGACACGGGACATTGTTGTGACCAAAGTCAAAAGTGATACAAGAACGAAAATGGCTGGAAATATTCCTGAAAACATTTGGTGTTGAGAAATCTCATCCTGCAATGTCTTTATGCCAACGTTATTGTCACGGTCGACATACTGAACATAGGCCTTTTGGCCTAATTTCTCTTCCAAAGAGGACTTGAAATCCTTCTCATCCAATTCCTCATAGCCATCCAAAGCTATTGTATTATACACAATGTCAAAATCAGCGCCTTTAGAAGGCATGTAAGCGAAGCCCACTTGAGAAAAGTCTGGAATCAAGCTCCCTTCTTGGATATAATAGACATATTCCGGTGAATACATTATGCCTCTAACTGTCTTGGAGACTTTATTTCCATCGAATTTTAAGGTAATCTTATCTCCAATATCCAAATTGCGGCCGTTTGCAAACCTTTTGTCAATCCATATACCTTCCTCATCGTTTTCGTCAAAGTCTTGGCCTTTAAAAAGATAGAATTTGGATATGTTCTGCTTTCCTTCAACAATATGCAATGTGATATCAGGGTCTGATGAGTAATTGGCCACGGTTCCGACTACCATCTCCCTTTGGGCATCCTTGATTTCATCCATGGACTTTATATCGGAAAAGACATCATCATCGATTTCCTCTCCATAGACCCATCCGTCTGCAAGGTTGGTGTCTTCATAATAGCCGCTTGATACATCCACCATCCCTACAACTTCACCGCTGATGCCTGTAAATGCAAAGACTCCAATAAGAGCCATTAAAAAGATAGAGAGAAATTGGGCCTTATGATCCTTGAAATCACGTAGCATTTTCCTAAACAGCATTTTCATATTATCACTTTTCAAAAATAGATACAATCACACTTCATTGTCACTTTTTAAAAAATAGATAGAATAACGTTTCATAATCACTTTTTAAAAAAATGAATCTTTTACCACTCTATCTTGTTAACATCTAAAGGATTCTCATTGACTATAACGCTTTCAATCTTACCGTTTTTGATTCTTATCAGCTTGTCAGCTGCATCTGCCAATTTTGAGTTGTGGGTTACAATGACTACAGTGGTGTCCTTTTCATGGCACATATCTTGAAGCAATGAAAGAATCAATACCCCTGTATTGGAATCAAGAGCTCCGGTTGGCTCATCACAGAGTAGCATTGCAGGTTCCTTTGCCAAGGCCCTTGCAATTGAAACCCTTTGCTGTTCACCACCAGAGAGTTGAGCTGGAAATTGGTTTCCATGGCCTCTAAGGCCAACAGATTCTAAAATCTCATCGCCTTTCACATCCACATCAGTGATATCCTTCATCAATTCAACATTTTCCTTTGCTGTCAAGTTTGGAATCAGGTTATAGAACTGGAATATGAAGCCAACGCTTTTGGCCCTGTATCTGGTAAGCTCATCATCATTGAAATCAACAATATTCTGCCCATCAACCATTATCTTTCCGCTGGTGGCTGTATCCAAGCCTCCAAGCAGATTCAATAATGTGGATTTTCCTGCACCGGAAGGGCCTAAAATCACAACGAATTCCCCTTTGTCGATTTTAAGGCTTAAGTTATCCAAGGCCTTCAATTCATGGTCGCCGCTTTTATAGATTCTAGATACGTTTTCAAATTCTATCATTGTTGACATGTCAACCCTCATTTAAATTTAGAAAAAAATATTATACATTTAATCATTACAGCATATTATTTATATTTTAAATTATATAAATATTTAGGTAAACCTAAATATTTAAAATTATAAATCCACTAATATTATTATAGAAAAAATACTTAATATAGTTAATCGATTCAACTAAAAATCTTTAAATAAATTAAAAATAAATATGAGATAGAAATCAAACTCTTTAAATAGTTCCTAATTAAAAATAAATATAAAATAAATTAACTGAGCTCTTTAATAGTTTTTAAAATTCGGTTAAGTTTCAATTGCCAGCACTAAAAAGATTAAGAGAATTAGACAAAAACAAGACACAAAGAGATTAACAGAATTAGACAAAAACAAGACAGAGATTAAAAAGGTATTATTATGGCAAGCTCAATAAGAGAAAATATGAAGAAAGCAATCATGTTTACCATTTACTTGGTTCTAGAGGTAAGCATATTCTTCCTCATAACAAAAATGCTTGGAGGAATCACAATACCGAACTTTAGAACTGCATTCCTAGTCATAATAATATTATCCCTAGTGAATGCCATACTATGGCCTATCTTAAGCTATTTTTCACTTAGATTCATTGTACTGACACTTGGATTCGGAACATTCCTTATCGACGGAATACTCCTTTACCTCATAAGCCTATTCATTCCTGGAGTGCATATCAGTGGAATATCCTTGTTTTTAGTTCCGCTGCTGATTGGACTCATATCCTCTCTTGTTTCACTTGTATTGAACATTGATGATGACAATAGCTATTACCACAATATTATGGAAAAGGAAATGAAGGCAATCTACAGTGAAGCTAATGATAAGGAAGGATTCATATTTCTGGAAATAGATGGCCTATCATATTACACATTAAAAAAGGCATTGGAAAATGGGGATATGCCTACCTTATCAAAATGGATAGCCGATGGAAGCCATGAGCTTGTAAGATGGGAAACAGATCTCTCAAGCCAGACATCATCATCCCAAGCAGGTATACTTCATGGAAACAACAAAAACATTCCTGCATTCCGTTGGATTGAAAAGGAAAATGACAATCGTCTCATATCCTCCAATGGAATGGATAACTCAAAACTCATTGAAAAAAGAATATCAAATGGAAAAGGTCTTCTTTCAAATAATGGAGCAAGCAGAAGCAATCTCTTTTCAGGGGATGCGACAGACCACATATTGACATTCAGTAAATTCGCAATATCCAAAGCCATCAAGTCAAGAAGCTGGTATTACCTATATTCAAAGCCTTATGTGATTACAAGAATCCTGATACTGTTCATATTTGACATGATTATGGAATTCGCATCAAGGATGAGACATTTATTCAAGAACATACAGCCAAGACTGAAATGGAGAGGACTGGCATACTATGTTGCAAGGGCAGGTGCAAATGTAGCCATGAGGGAAGCTACAACCCTGGCCATAATCGGGGATATAATTGCAGGAAACTACAACGCGATTTATGCAACATACATGGGATATGATGAAATAGCTCACCACTCAGGTGTAGAGGATTACGATTCATTTTATGCACTAAGGCAGATAGACAGGCAGTTCAAGCGTTTGGAAAATGCAACAGAAAAATCAGATAGGAAGTATAGGATAATCGTCTTGTCAGACCATGGACAAACCAATGGGCCAACATTCAAGGAAAAATATGGCGAAAGCTTGAATGATTTGGTAAAGGACCTCTTGCCTGATGACATTTCAATTCATAGCATTCTTCACTCAAACGATGACCACTTTAGGGAAAAATACTCTCTTAAGCCATATGTTGAAGAGAATCTGGAAAAGGTGGATAAGAGGATTGAAAAATCCATAGACAACACAAAGGAAAAAATAGACAACACCAAAGAAAAAATAGACACAAAAATAGACAACACAAAGGAAAGAATAGATTCAAGACTTGACTTTGAAATAAATCCACGTGAAAGGTTCAATGAGATAAAAAACAACTCTTCAACCTTAGAGTATTTCAATAAATTGAAAGGTGAAAGAAGCTTCCTAAACAGCGAAGAGCCTTTTAGCAAAAGATTGAACAGCATTTCAACAGACTTGAACTTAAACATCAAATTCTCAAACAAAACAACAGTAAGTGAGGAAACCGCTCAAACAATAGTTCTTGCTTCTGGAAACTTAGGATTGATCTATTTTACAGACTGGTCCAGCAGAATGACATATGAACAGATTGAGGATGCTTTTCCAGGACTCATCAGTGGATTGGCCAATCATGAGGGAATAGGATTCGTAATGGTGAAATCAGAAATATACGATACAATAGTATTGTCAAATGATGATGTTCTCTACCTCGACACTGAAGAGTATTATGGAAACCGTTTCCTGGACAAGTTTGGAAAGAACATAATCAAAAAACTCAAAAGAACTGACGAATTCGCACATGTTCCAGACATTTTGGTAAACAGCTCATATGATGTTGACAGTGATGAAGTCCATGCATTTGAGGAATTGATTGGAAGCCATGGAGGAGCCGGAGGAAACCAGCAATATCCATTTATCCTCTATCCAAGCGAATGGTCCTTAAATGAGGAAATATTTGGATCTGAAAATGTCTATAAGTTCTTTAAATCAGAAATGGAAAAATCCTGGAATGAAAAATAAAAAAAAGCATAGGTCTTTTTTAACCAAACTAAATCAAACTTAAAAGACCCAAAGACACCACTATTAAAATCAAAGTTGATATTGAATCTGTTAGGCTTGTAGATAAAGGAATGACAATATTATCCGGATCGAGGCCTCTTCTATATGAAATGGTAGAGATATAGAAGACTACAAGCAACATGATTAAAATCAAGATAATACCTGCAATCAGACTTATCAATATGGTTTGAAGGTATCCTACACCAATGTTATTGAAAGCTATTGTAGATGATTCAGCCAAGAATCCAATCAATGGATACATCACAACAGCCAATGTCAAAATAGCTATGAAGTTTTCCATTGTGTGCTTTTTAGGTCTCAATACAGGGTCTATTAAACCGGAGTGAAGACCTGAAGACAATCTTGCACCTAATATGCTTACCAAACCGCCACTTTCACCAGAGAACAATGGAACCAATGTAAGCAATGTCTGGTTCTTTAAGAGTGTGCCAAGTGAGTTGTTCAATATTCCACCTGCAACTGTTCCCAATATGGAACAGAAGAACAGGACTGGAGTGGACTGCCTAACGATATGCCTAACCTCATTGTCTGCAGTGTATCCTGAAATCAAGGAGACAAGTGTGATTATAATTACAATGGCGAAAAATGCCATCTTGACAATTGGGTCAAATCCGATAAGATTGACAATCAAAACACTTAAAATGATTGCAGGCAAGGTGAAAAAGTCCCCTACAGCTGCAATGAACGGTGTTGTAATGTTGTCTGGGTCCCAGCCTCCCTCAAAACTCTTAAGTGAAATGAACATTGTAATAGGAAGCATGATTATTGTTGATATCAATCCAGCTATAAATGAAATGAGGACAAAGTCAAAAAGGCTTATGCTTGGGAACTTGAAAATAATGCATATTAGCTTTGCAATGGCTCCAAGCAAAACGGAAAGGGCCATAGTCAAGATAATGGAAGCTGTAATGTTTTCATCCAAAAGGTCTGACCTTTTAAACTCAGGAGATATTGTACCAATGTGGAGATGAGTGCTCAATCTTGAACCAAAGGATCCGAAGATGTTTCCTCTCATTCCAATAGCTCCAGGAATGATTACCATTAGGCCAGGATAAGTCTTTAGGAAGAATTCCATGTTTCCTAAAATGATACCTGCACACAAGTCACCGACAGCACAAATGGAAAGGGCAATTAGGCTTTCCTTTAAAACGGAATCAGTGTCAGCTAAAAATTCCCTGATATAGGCCACTAAGCGAGCAGGTGATGATACTATAAACTTTATAGCATTGAATAAAAATAGAATAAAGCTAACAACTAATGTGATGAGAGATTCCCCAAATTGACGTACCATCTTCATTAGACTTTTCAATTGGTTCACCTCCTATCATCATAGTTTCACATCCATACATATTAAATAAATAATCTAATTGAAATAATTCATATAAACTCTAAAAATACAGAATTAACAATTCATACAATCTAACTTAATCATAATTAGAAATTATTATTCAAACAACAATCCCATAATCAATCATCATCAAGAAATCATTATTCAAACAACAATCTCATAATCAATTATCATCGTCAATAAATTCTTCAATGTTTCCTAAATCTTCTAAATGCATTTCTCCAGCTGCTAGTTTTTCAATAATTTCAGTTCCAGTTTCAGAACCTTTAGCAATCAAAACGTCTCCAGCAAGGATAACTGTATTCTTGTCAGGACCGTAAATCCAGGAATCTCCACGTCTGATGGAAATGATTCTCATACCGGTACGGTTGAGCAATAGCAATTCCCCTAAGGATTGGTTTGCTAAAGCAGAGCTCTCTTCAACATTTACACGAATGATGTTCCTTTCTGATTCTTCCATAACCATTTTAAATACAAGGTGTGGCTCGAATCCTTTTAATGTCAAGTCCGCTAAATCCTTTGCAGCATTTCCCATGGATTCAGCAGCTTCTGCAATCTCAAGCAAGGTAGTCAATTTTTCTGCATCCTCAAGTGAACGTGCAGCTACAAGAGATTGCTTTTTGATTTCATAATTCATGCTGTTGAGTCTGTTTTCAAGGGTCAATACCTCTTCTGCTGCAGCTTTGTTGTTGAATAAAACAGCAGAATAAGCTAAATCAACCATTAATTCCGACATATCTTTCATTTCAATTAAAATATCTTTTACACTTGGCATTTTTAAAACCTTCTTAAAATTTAATATGTAATAAATAAGTATAATCTTTACAATTGAATACTTTGGAAAGCATTCGTTTAATTAAAAAAATTCATTTTAAAGTTTTCAAAAGACATTCACGTCTCAATTTCAATAGTTCCATATGCTTGGTTTTCAAATCATTCTTATCTTCCAAAATGTCTTCAAGCCCCTTTCTTACGGCTTGGCATGGCTCTTCAAGATGTATCCAGTCGCAATGTTGACAGCTCCAAACATCCTTATCCTTGATCCATTCACCGCCAGTCAATCCATCAGCACATGGATAGAAAGGACAATAACAGAAATCACATGCCTCCAATGCCTTATGGCATGGCAAATATTCACAATCATAGTCAAGACCCTTAGGTGTCTCATCCTTCAAGTACCTTTCAAAGAAATCAATGTTTTGTGAAATGAACTTAGGCTTGACTATATAGTCAGATGAAGTGACCATATAATCCTCAAGCTTGTAAGTCAGCTTGTTTCCTATAATCAAAGTGGAATTCTCTCTAATGCTTTCCTCATTGATGTCATTGAATCTTGAGATTTCGTATCTATAGCTTTCATTCACAATCCCTGCCAATAACTCATCGTTAAAGTCATCCATGACTTCCTTCAGGATATTGAAATTGACTTTATCGCCATTATCGCCAATTGGATTGTGAACAAACAAAACAAAATCATTCTTTAATGCAAACTTAATCTTATTTTTAAGCTCCTTCTCTGATACGATAGGATTGTTCAAGTCAATAGCTACAAAATCATTCAATGGGGCTCCTAATACTGCTGAACTGTAATCTATTGGAGAAACGGCTGGATAAATCTTAAATTCAACATCATTATACTTTGAACTCATTTGAATCAAAAGATTGGCTATGCCATAAATGTTTCTCCTGTTGGAGCAGATTAAAGCAACATTTTTGTCAGATGATCTTGAAATGGCCAATTCCATTTTTAAGTAGTATTCCTCAAGCTTGGAATAGATATCTCCAGTCTCTTCAACAGACTCTGACTCATCCAAACCAATGATGACTTCATTACCACCGGTTTCTTCAGACTCTGACTCATCCAAGCCAATGATGACTTCATTACCACCGGTTTCTTCAGACTCTGACTCATCCAAGCCAATGATGACTTCATTATCTCCAGTCTCTTCAACAGACTCTGACTTCTCTAAACCATTGTCAATGATTTCCTTGTCTTTTAAATATGTATCCAAATCGCTTAAATCAATATTATCATAATTGACTATAATATCGGATTCAATTATGGCATTGAATGCATTTATAGTAATGTTTCCTATGTCAGAACCTACATTAATAAGATTAATCATCATATCACCTTTTTAAGGACGTTCTGTTATTCTTTTATTCCTTGATAACCACATTATAAAGGATTATCAGTCATCTTTTTATCCCTTGATAACCACATTTTTAGGATTATCCGTTATTCTTTTTATCCTTTGAAAATCTTTAATAAATAATTGTTTTAGCTAAATTCTAAGATTAAAACAAATAGAATAAAGGTGCTAATAGCTCACTTGTAGATTCAGAAGAACCTCCACCAGATGAGGATCCACCACCAGAACCGCCAGAAGAACCTCCACCAGATGAGGATCCACCACCAGAACCGCCAGAAGAACCTCCACCAGATGAGGAGCCTCCTTCAGATGAGGAACTTGATCCTGAATCAGAGGAACTGGAACTGGATGAACCGGAACTGCTAGAGCTTGAACTGCTGGAACTGCTGGAACTGGAACTTGATTTGTATTTTGAACTTGAACTTGAACTTGATTTTGAAGTTGAATTGTCCTCATCCAAAATGGAATAGCTATTGTCATCAGCATCAAATATTTTCAAGATTGAATCAATCTTTAAGGTATCCAAATTAACTTCAATACCGTTTATGGTATGTTCAGCAGTGGCTGTAGCAATGATTTTATAATCTGGCTCACCGTTGATGATGATTGAACCGGATTTTCCACTAGGCTTGGAATAGCCGAAAGCGGTTATAGTTACATTGAACTCATCCTTGTCAGTGTCGTCTACGGTTGTGATGGTCATGTTCTCTACATTGACCCCATCGACATCCGCCACCTCTGAGAGCTTATCAGCCAATTCAAATCTATTTGTTACATTTACATTGTCTGGATCTTTAATAAGCAATCCGCCAACATTGTCAGGACTGAAAAATGAGGTTACAGTGCTGACTTGCATATTTATTAATTCTCCTGGATCAGGAACTTCTCCAGTTGCTAAAGTATAGGAACTGAATAGCCCTATTTCAAAAAATACAAAAAATAACAATAAGATAAGTATTATTCTTGAAATTTTCATTTTATATACCTTTTTGAATTAATTTTTAAATCGTTTTTTATAAGCAAATTTTAATATATTTCTTCAACAAACTTTTGTTTTCAATCACCTTCAAAAATAAAATGAAGACATGAAAAAGTTTTCACCACCTCATAAACAAGACGAAAGACATGAAAAGTTTCCACCGCCCACAACATGAAAGGAAAGACATTGAAACGTTTTCACCACCTTCAACAAGCTTTATAAGTGATGAAGATATATTGTTAATATCTTATAATGGTATAATTTATATTATTTATATATAATAAGATTATCGTAAAAAAATGCAATATAGATTATTTTATTAACGATAAAAAGATAATATAAATATAAGATTGAATTAAAAATATTAACGAATGTAATGGAACTGTTTCGTGAGCAAAACCTAAACAATATGTAAAGATTTTGCCAAAATAAAGGAAGTAATGAACATGACTGCTGAAATTCTAATTAAATTTGCAAGGAAAGGGATAATATTATCTCCAGAGGCTTATGATTTAATCAAAAACTCTAAAAATCCTATAAATTTAAGTTCAGAGATTATCGTTAAATTGAAAAGCGGAAATTATTCTAAAGATATGGTTCCAGTTGATGCCACCACCATCATGAGAATGGAAGGGCTTAATTTAGAAATGAAAAGTCCTATTAAAGATGAAAAGCCTAAGGCAATCAAACCACTAGAGACAAAAACTCCTCTTAGCAATCAAAGAGATGCTGAGCTTGAAAAAGGTGAAACTACACAAGAAAAAAGCATTGAACTAAATAAACCAAAAACAACACAATCTACTGCAGAAGCAAAGATTACAACCGAAGAAAAACCAAAAACAACACAATCTACTGCAGAAGCAAAGATTACAACCGAAGAAAAACCAGAACTCAACAAACCTAAAGCTGAAGAAAAGCCTAAGGAAGAATCAAAGCCAAAGGCAAATCCCGGCTATGCAAGTGAGCATGTGGTGAAAATCGAGGATGCTGAAGTTTCAAAGGAAGTTGAGGTCAAATACAAAAGAAACCTAACAGAATCCAAAGTCAACTTTGACAAGTTCAAGGTCCTTAAGGATACAAGCAACAAATCATACACCAGCGGTGAGATTGGAAACCTTATTGAATACTTCCAAAACAGATACAAGAAATTATCTGGAATATTGGAAAAGAGGCCTGAGCTTAGAACCTGGCAAAAGATCAATGAAATCACTGAAAACCAGACTGACTTGAACCTAATCGTAATGATCACCGACATCAGAAACACTAAAAACGGCCATTATCTGATTGAAGTGGAAGATGATACAGGCTCAATGCCTATTTTAGTGAGCAAGGACAATGATGAGCTCATTAGAGCTGCAAGAAACCTGATGAGAGATGAAGTCATAGGTGTCATCGCTCAAAAAAGGGCAGGGCAAAGCGAAAACCAATTGGCGATTTGCCAAAACCTCATTGACCCAGACGTTCCAAGAAAGGATAGGAAAGAGGTTGATTTCGGTACTGTATTCACTTCAGACATTCATATAGGAAGTTCAACATTCCTTGAAGATGCATTTGTCAGATTCACAAGATGGCTTAATGGTGACTTTGGAAGTGAAGAGCAAAGGGAAATGGCCAATAACGTTAAGTACATGATTATCGGTGGGGATATTGTGGATGGAATTGGAGTCTATCCAAACCAGGATAAGGAATTGGCAATCAAGGACATTACAGCACAATACGATGAGGCCGCCCGTTTGGTTGGTGATATCAGAAGCGACATTAAAATCATCATCACTCCTGGAAACCACGATGCTTCAAGAGTTGCAGAGCCTCAACCTGCTGTTCCTGAAAAGTACGCTAAATCATTATACAAGCTGAATAATGTGGAATTTTTGTCAAATCCTAGTACTGTCAGCTTAGATGGCCTTGAAGTGTTGATTTATCATGGAAGGGGAATAGACGACATGGTGATGGGATCAAATGACTTCTCACATGAGCGCAATGACCTTGTAATGAAGGAATTCCTAAGAAAAAGGCATTTGGCTCCATTGTATGGTGAGAGAACTCCACTTGCTTCAGAGCTTGAGGATCATTTGGTCATTGACAGTGTACCTGATGTATTGCATACAGGCCATGTTCACATTAACACATACTCAAATTATAAGGGAATTCACTGCATTAATTCAGGCACTTTCCAGACTCAAACAGAGTTCCAGAAAATCTATAACATCGTGCCAACACCTGCAGAGGTTCCTATAATTGATGTAGGTGGAAATTACAAGCAATTGAAATTCATTGATTAAATAAATTTTCAAACAATTAGCTATTTAATAGCAATGGAAAATTCATAGATTAAAATAATTTAACAATTCAATAGCAATTGATTCATTGATTAAATTAATTTAGCTATTTAAATAGCTTTTTGCTTTTTTTAATTTTATAATGTTAAGGATGATAAGATGGAAAAGGAAATTGTAAAATCTGTAGTGGAAATGTCAGCATATGTTTTTGAAAGAGGATTGGTCTCTGGAAAGGCTGGCAATGTAAGTGCAAGATTCAAAGGTGAAAACGGCGATATTGTAGCCATTACACCGACCTTAAAATCCCTTGCAGACTTAAGGGAAGAGGACATTGTTCTTGTAAACGATAAGGGTGAACTCCTAACTAAAGGAAAGCCATCATCTGAAGTTGGAATGCACTTGGCAATATACAGAGAAAAGCCGGATGTTTATGGAATTGCACATACCCATTCACCATATGCTACAGGATTTGCATTTTCTGCTAAGAAAATAAAGCGTCTTGAAGGATTTGGAGCCATTAAGTCCGAATACCTAAAGGAGATTGAATACTTCAAGCCTGGAAGCAAGGAACTTGCTGAAGCTGCAAGCGAGGCTTTAAAAAACGAGGATGCAATCATCCTGAAAAATCATGGGGTCATAGCAACTGGAGAGACCGTGAAGGAAGCTGCTGCTCTAGTTGAATTCGTTGAGGAAATAGCTAAAACCCAATTTGTCACCCATGTCTTGAATTCAATTGAATGAAAAGGGATTATTTATTCATAATCCTTTTTAACAACTTCAAACATCTTTTTCACATCTTCCGGCATGTTTTCTTCATAGATGTTCTTATCAGATTTCATTTTTTTGATAAATATATTCCTGAGTGAAAGATCTGCCCATAAAGAAGACATCAGTAAAATCAATTATTACATTTGGATTTGGAGAATTGTTAATTTCTTCAAATAATTCTTTTGCTGAAATATTCATTCCTAAATTACTTGAAATGAATCTCTCAATTTTAATAAAAGTACAATCCTGAAGAATATCCATTATTACACCTTATATTTATAACTCTTGGAATCGTTGATTTCAATCAAACCATAAAAATTTTCTATTTTAGCTTTTCTTAATCTTAAAGAAACCAATGTGCCCTTAAATATATTTGAGTTATTAAGATTATAATATTTATAATTATCTTATCCATAACATCTAAACACCCATTTCTTGAAACTATTAGAGCTTTTCCAAGATTGCCTTCAATTACTAACTTTAAACTAGACCATAAGCCAAACCCTCTGCTATACCTTATGGAATCATGCGAATTTTTTTGAGTTGAAATTTGATTAACGGCTTTTGAAATGGCATCACAATCATCAATGAACTCAATGCCATGTCTTTCAAAATTCCCAGGAATGCTTGAACCATTATCCATAATGAAAATATCTAATAAATCACAGTATTCTTTAGCATGAATATAGCATTTGCTAGGACTTGATTCTTTCAATGAACTATGATCTAAAACATTTGACACCAACTCATTAAATATATAGATTATGGTCTGCATGCCACAAAACTCTTCAAAATTAATACTTAAAGCTAATTGCTTTACTATTTCCCCCTTTCTATCCTCTTCAAGATAAGGCAGTTCAAGAAAAATATCAGATTTCTCTTCATTGATTAATCTTTCATTGAAAATTGAATTGTTAATCTTTAGTTCTATGCCATTGCTTTTAGAATAGTTTACTAATGGAGTCAAAATAGTTGGTCTTAATAATTTTTCATCTAAATCTATAAATTCTCCATCAAAATTACTTGCTATTTTTTCAAATTCAATATAGTCATCATATAAAGTTTTCATATCATCACCTATATAATTATTGTTTTCAAAACCTTATAAGAATTGAGAAAAAGAGCATTTGAAAACAAATATTGCTTAAATAAAGTTATAAATAGTAAATTATTCTTAAAATTAATTAAAAATTATAAATAGTTTACTAAATCTAAAAATAACTATTTTAATTGGAAAAAATTAATTAAAAATTATGTATAGTATAATAAATCTAAAAATAGCTATTTTAATTGGAATAAATTAATTAAAATATAAAAAAATAAACATCGTTATAAAACTTTATATATATCAAAAATAAATATGATAGTATGAAAATAGAATTTGATATAATTGGAACAATCCATTCCCCTTTTAAGGAGTTAGAGGGAATGCCTATCCAACCAACTGGCGCAAAAGGAATTGAAGGAAAAATATGTCTTAAAGATGAATTCAAACCTGGATTAAAGGATATTGATGGTTTTTCACATCTTATACTCATCTATCACTTGCATAAGACAAATGGAAATGCTTTGGAAGTGAAGCCATTTATGGACAATAAAACACACGGAGTCTTTGCAACAAGATCTCCAAAAAGGCCTAACAATATTGGAATGACCACTGTAAAATTGGATAAGGTGGAAGATGACGTATTGTACATTTCCAACGTGGACATACTTGATGGCACTCCACTTCTTGACATCAAGCCATACGTTCCTCAGCTATTTGAAGACACTTTAGTTGATGACATCAAGATTGGATGGTTTGAAACCAAGCATCAAAAGGCCAAAAAGCAAAAGGCAGATGATAGATTCTTCAAATAATCTATCATTTTTTTATCAAAATCCAAATAGTTTTATAAAATACGAACAAAAGAATGCGTCAAAAAATATATTGATTAATCAAAGACTGTAATCACCATCATCCTTATAATCATCCTTGTTTTTGCTTCTGTATCCTAATGCAATAATCAATATTACAAGAGCGACACCAAATAATGCAATCAATTGACTGTTTTTAGCAGTTACTGGAGTGTTTTCTTCCTTTAAAATCTCATAAGCCCTTCCTTCAGAAGCACTGCCACCACCATTTTCACCAGAGTCTCCAGTTCCCTGATTGGATTGGCCTGATAAGTCTCCTACACTAACTCCACTGCCTGTGAAGTTTCCTTCCCCAGTTCCAGAACCTTCATTGCTTCCTGATCCGCTGCCGGTACCATTGCCTAAACTTTTTATATTGCTTCCATATTTTTTAGAAAAATCGTCATTAGGGACGTTTTTGTTCTCTACAGCTTTGGTGGATTCATTCAAAACCTTTGTCTTGTTTGAAGAGAATTTATCAGCAATGGTGATATTGAAACTATGGCTACCAATGGTAATTGTTATTATAGAGCCTGATGGCAATTCCTCTAGGTCCAAATCCTTCAAATCAAAACGGCCGTCCTCACCAACCCTAACGGATCCATAATCTTTTCCATTGATGTTTACATTGTCAATGTCAAATGCCCCTGCTCCATTTGGAGTGTTTCCATTGTATAATTGGCCGAATAGGCCATTTTCATCTCCACCGAAACCCATAGACAAGTGTTTAAAATCTTCAGGGTCTAAAGCCTTACCAAATACCATAGGACATATATGACCTAATCCATATTCTCCATCATTATCAAAGTACCAGTTTGCACCGATATCCACTGGTGGATGGTCCATAGTGCTTTTTGCATCCCATTGCTCATTAAAGCCTATTGAATTTCTTTCAAACAGCATTTTACCATACTGGGAAGAGCTATAGTTTTCAGCAAATACGATTGCAGCGCCAGTATTGTCCAAAGTGGTGTAAGTGTCACTTGATTTCTTTGCATGCATAAGGGTGTTTTGGGAGATAATATCCCCATTTGTCAATGAATTTGCATATATGTTCATTACATTAGCTGAAATATTGTTATATTGGATAGTGTTTCTGGTAGTGTTTCCCTCAAGCCTTAATCCACTGTTTGCATTGTCAATTATAGTGTTGTTTAAAATGCGATTGGATTTGGCATTCATTAATAGAAATCCGTCCAATTTGTTTTTTGAAATATAATTCCTTGTGATATTGTTTAGAAAAACGCCATCAAGAACTAATCCATTGCGTTTATTGGAGTAAATGTTGTTGTTGTTTATAATGGTTCTATTAACGTTTTCCAGTCTTAATCCATCATAAGATTTAGTTATATTGTTATTTATTATTGTATTGAAACTGGAATTTCTTAAAAGAAGCCCTGCCTTTTTTCCCCCTGAAATCTTATTGTCCCTTATGGTAATGTTATTTGCATCCTTAACCATGATTCCATATTCAGAATTCACCTGTAATGTTATTCCTTTAATTACAGATCCTCTAGCAAGTTCAGTGAAATAAAAGCCAAATGAATCAATCATTCCATTTTTGTTTGCCTTGTCATTTATAGAGCTTGAAGTGTGGATGATGGAATCGCTTTTAGAAATAATGTTTAATCTCTTATTTACGATGATGGAAATGTTGTTATATTCCTTGTCATTAAATTGAATTGTATCTCCATCTTTTGAATTATCGAAGATAAATTGTATATCATCGTTTGATGTATTGGAATGGATATCATGGACTGAATTCATCGAACGGATATTATTTTCATTTTTATATTCAATATCTGATTTGAGATTATTGTCAGATAAAAGTGAATTTGATGAATATAAATCATTATTTGATTCTAAAACAATATTATTATCATAATTTTCATTATTTAAGTTATCTAATGCGGATACAGAACTTATTAGTGAAAAAATTAAGATAATTAGAAAAATTAAAAATAAAAAATGATTATTTTTTAAATTATTCAATTTTCCTATCTTTAAAATCATATTATCAATCCATAAATCATTATTTTAGAAAAATACATCATTAAATAAATTATTTTTTTAAAAATCAGATCCTTTAAAAATAATAAAATATATTTAAAAGATTTATATTTAATTTTATTAATAAACAAGTATTTAAATCTTTATATACATTTATTTAATCAATCTAATTTCTTAAAATTTTTAAAAAAGGTATTTTTGAATTAAAATCATAAGAAATAAAACTTAAATAGAATAACTAATAAATAATTACTCAAGATACAAGATGTATAATTTTTCATATCGTGTATCAAAAAAATTATAATAAATTGTTAATTATGTTTTAAATTAACAATTTATTTTTATTTTTAAAAATAAACAATTTTTCTATTTAATATAGTATTTCTATGCTATTATAATAAGTATTAAGTGAAAATGAGGAAATTTTATGAATAATAAAATATTATTAATTTCAACTTTAGTCATTGTGACTATTCTTTCACTTGGTAGTATTTCAGCATCTGAAGATGTTTCTGCAATCGATGATTCAGTCATGTCTGATGCTGGAGATCTTGTATTGGCTGATGGGGATGGGGAAACCCCACAAGAGACTACAAAAACTATCAATATAGACAATTCAATGACTAATGAAGAGATACAAGCAAAATTGGATACAGAATTGGAAGATAATTCTGAAATCAACTTTGCTCCCGGCGAATACAATGATGTTAATTTAAAAATAACAAAAGACAAAGTTGTTGAAGAAACTGAATTGGATGAAGAGGGAAATCCTGTATTGGATGAGGAAGGAAATCCGGTTAAGAAAAATATGACTCAAAAAACAACTTTAAACAACATTATCATCAAGGGTAATGGTGCAACATTAATCGGACACCCTCCAATGAGCAACTATTATGATGGTATTTTCGAAGTTGCAAACGTTAATGGATTTACCCTTAGCGGATTTAACTTCATTTGTCAAGGTGTCACTCAAGCTAATATGAAAACACCTTCATGTGTCATTATCTTCAACACCACCAATGGTATAGTCGAAAACAACAATATCAGCGGTGGACGTTTCGGTCTTTACGTTGGAAGCAAATTCTCTAATCCGAACTACGATGCCATTGTGAGATACAATACCGTTACTGGCGTTAGCGATATGGGTATCATTTCCTTTGGTTCCGCTCGCACACACATCTACAACAATACCGTTATCAATCCAAAAAATCATGGTATTGATGTAAGACATGGATCCGGTCCTAACTGTATCGTTGAAAACAATACTGTCATTGGTGCTAGGGAAGGCATATATCTCATGCACAGCGCTGGACACAAGGCAATCAACAACACCCTTAATAACTGTGATGTAGGAATTACCTGTTATGGTTCCTCAAACATTTTCTGTGATGAAAACAAATTCACCAATCAAACCAAAATCGGTTTCTTGCTTGCAAGCGGATACAGCAACATTGTCATTGGAGAAAAGAATGATTACTCTGGTTTGGTATTCGTACCAATGCCTCCTACCTTCACTTATAACATAGTGAAAGCTAACTCCGATTATGTATCCTTAACAAACGGAACATTCTCCCAAACAGAAGCTACCAACACCACTTATGTTCAAGTATACTTCGGCATTGGCGATGAGGAAACTATGGATCCAATGGAAATTAGTGCTGATTCAACTACTGTAATTACTGACACTCTCCTTAAATTGAATAATAACATTACTGTGAAAATCTGGAGAAACGATGACAACAACCACATAGATGCAGGGGAATTGATCAATGTAACTATCGATGGCGTTGACTACAGTGGAGAATCTGACATTACAGGTGCAGTATATGTAGACATTACCGGACTAAAAGAAGGTAAACATTATATGACTGTAAAATATCCAGGTTACAACGGATTGAAGGAATCTACCTGGAGCGCTATCTTACAAATAGGTGAAAACGATGAAAGCGAAGATAAAGCCTTAATATCCACTTCCATCGATGCTAGAGCAATGACTGCAACTGCAAAGATATCCAAAACATTATCCATTACCTTGAAAGATGCAAAGGGCAATGCCATTGCAAACAAAGTAATTACCTATTCAGTGAATGGCATTACCAAAACCGCTACTACAAATGCTAATGGTGTGGCTAAAATCAGTGTAAACAGAGTTGCAGGAACATACTACTATGCACTTTGTTTCCTTGGTGATGATGATTATAAAGCATCATTCAAAACCGTTAAGGTAACTGTTAAAAAACAAGCGGTTAAAGCTACTTTTGCTAAAGCTAGCTTAAAAGTGAAAAAGGTCAAAAAAGTAAAATTCACTCTTAGAGACTCTAAAGGCAAAGCAATTAAAGGCAAAAAAATCACCATCAAAGTAAATGGTAAAACCTTCTCTGCTAAAACCAACTCTAAAGGTGTAGCTACAATCAAGGTAAAGGTAACTAAAAAAGGTAAGTTCAAAGCTGTTGCTAAATTTGCAGGTGACAGCACTTACAAAGTAATTACCAAAAAAGCTTACTTTACTGTAAAATAAGTATATGATTAGATTTTTGGGAATTTCTCAAAAATCTTATTTTTTTCTTTTTTTCTTTATTGTTTTTCAAATTATTAAAAAATAATCTAAAAAAATAAAAAAAGCAATAATTAGATTATTAACGAACTATTTTTAAACTAATAAAAAAAAGGATAGAAGACATCACTCTTCCACCATAATCAATTAGTTTAAAA